>NZ_JBHUXV010000003.1:0-212226 GCF_042669125.1 Streptomyces sp. NPDC057253
ATCGGAAGCCGAGAGCGAAGGCGACCCCCGTGACGACCCACACCCTCGACAAACCCCCCGGCGCCCCGGGGCCCCCCCCCGCCGCCCGGGGCGCGCCCCTGTCCACGGCCAGCCCGGGGGCCCACGCCCGGCACGCCGAGAGCACGCACCTGACGCCGCCAGGCCGCCCTTCGGGCGACGACGGGAATGTGACGACAGGCCCTAGCGCGTGCGGATCCACACCGTCTTCTCCCTGGTCCACTGGGCGAAGGCGTCGGTGGACCGCTCCGCCCCGCCGAATCCGGACTGTTTCCAGCCGCCGAAGGGGGCGGTGATGTCGCCCTCGCTGTAGGCGTTGACGGAGACCACTCCGGCCTGGATGCCGCGGGCGAGGCGGAAGGCGGTGTCGAGGTCGTGGGTCCAGACGGAGGCGGCGAGGCCGTAGGGGGTGGCGTTCGCCGTCCGGATCGCCTCCTCCTCGGAGGCGAAGGTCTGGACGGTGACCACGGGCCCGAACAACTCGTCGGTGAGGACACTGCTGCCGTCGGGGGCGCCGACGACGACCGTGGGCGGGTAGTAGGCCCCGTGCGGGTGCAGGCCCGCCGGCAGCCCGGCGGTGTGGGCCACGGCTCCGGCGGCGACCGCCTCGTCGACCGCGCGTGCGACCCGGTCGCGCGCCGCCGTGCTGATCAGCGGCCCCGTACGGGTGTCCGGCTTGGCCGGGTCGCCGATGACCAGGGCCCCGGCGGCGGCCGTGAACCGTGCCACGACCTGGGCGGCGATGTCCTCATGGACCAGGATCCGGGAGCCGGCCGTGCAGTTCTGCCCCATCGTCAGGAACGCGGCGTCGATCATGTCGTCGATGAGGTCGGCGCCGAAGTCGAGCGCGTCCGGCATCAGGACCTGCGGGCTCTTGCCGCCCATCTCCAGCGAGACCCGCTTGAAGTTGGTCTCCGCGGCATCGGCCAGGATCCGCCGTCCGGTCGCCGTCGAGCCCGTGAACGAGAGCGCGCCGATGCCGGGGTGGCGTGCCAGCGCCCGGCCGGCTTCCGTGCCGTAGCCGGGCAGGACGGTGAGCACGTCGTCCGGCAGACCCGCCTCCGTGGCCAGCCGTGCCACGTGGAGGGCCGTGCGCGGGGTCGCCTCGGCGGGCTTGAGCAGCAGGCTGTTGCCCGCGGCGAGGGCTGGACCGATCTTCCAGGCGGCCATGGCGAGCGGGTAGTTCCAGGGGAGGATCGCTGCGACCACACCGACCGGCTCCCGGCTCATCAGGCCCAGGTGGTCGTGGCCCGTGGGCGCGACGCGGCCGAAGACCTTGTCGGCCGCCTCCGCGAACCAGCGGATCGACTCGATCGCGCCGGGCACGTCGCCGGTACGGCACTCCGTGATGGGCTTGCCCGCGTCCTCGCAGTCCAGGCGGGCCAGGATCTCGGCGTCGCGTTCCATCAGGTCGGCGAGGCGCAGCAGCACCGCGGCCCGCTCCCGGGGTGGCAGGCCCGCCCACACGCCGGTGTCGAAGGCGCGGTGGGCCCGGTCCACGACCGTGTCCACCTCGTCCGCGGTGGTGGCGGGCAGGGTGTCGAGCGTCTCTCCGGTGGCCGGGTTGACGACCCGGAGCAGACGGCGGTCGTTCGCTTCCGTGGTCATGATCATGCCTCCGTCACGAGTTCCCAGCGGCCGTCGACCTGCCGGGCGAGGCCCCTGCGCCGCAGGTCCTCCAGATACCGGGCCAGACCGCGCTCGCCGCGTCTGCGGAAGAGCGGGAGGAGCCGGGGGAGCAGGTTCGGCATGAGCATGGAGAAGCGGACCAAGAGCGATTCGCCGACGCGCGGATACGCCTCCAGGCGCGGCCGGTCGAGCATGCCGACCACGGCGGCGACGACATCGGACGGCTGCTGCGGCGGGTCCTGGAACTGGAGGGAGTTGCCGCCGCCGACGGCCTCCTGGCGCAGCATCGGGGTGTCGGTCGCCGACGGCAGGACCGAGCCGACCCGGATGCCCTTGGGCTCCAGATCGAGGGCGATGGAGAGCATCGCGCCGCGCAGCCCGAACTTCGACGCCGCGTAGATGGGTGTCTCGCCCTGGGGGAAGATGCCGGCGAGGGACACGGTGGTGATGACGCGGGGGTCGGCGGAGGCGCGCAGCAAGGGGATGGCGAGCCGGGTGGCCACCAGCGGGGAGATCATGTTCAGGTCGATCTCCCGCTCGATGGTCTCCACCGTGCGCACGTCGAACCGCTCGGTGCTGGTCATGCCCACGTTGTTGACCAGCACGTCCAGGCGGCCGAAGGCGGAGCCGACATGCTCGAAGAGGTCCACCACCCCGGCCCGGTCCAGCAGGTCGCAGCCGAGGCCCAGGTGGCCGGTGCCGGGGAGGGCGTCCGCGACCCGCTTCGCGCGCTCCCCGTCGATGTCGACGACGACGCACACGGCGCCGCCGATCGCGAACCGCCGGCACAGCGCGCTGCCGATGCCGCCCGCACCGCCGGTCACCAGCATGACCTTGCCGGTGTAGTCGTAGCCGCTCATGCCGCCGCCTCCTTGCCCGTGCGGTCGTAGCCGCTCATGCCACCGTCTCCTTGCTGCGGACGGTCGGCACCGCCGGAGGGAGTCCCCCGGTGGGCCAGCCCATCGCGGCCGCGACCTTGGTGAGGTACTTGGTGTACGCGGCGCTGTCGACGTAGCCGGTGTGCCGCGGGGAGTCCACGAACCTGAGGCCGCCGGACAGGTCCGGACGGTCGCCCCGGATCATGCGGGCGAACCGCTCCGCGTTCGGCATGCCCCGACGGGCGTCCTGGACGAACCCGGCGATCAACTGGGCCTGGGCGTCGAACAGTTGGTAGGCACCGGAGTTGGTCTCTATGAAGCCCACGCCGAACAGCCCCTCGTGCTCGCGGGAGAACGACGACAGGTACAGGTCGGGGTGCTGTTCGTCCCCGAAGTAGCGCTGGGCGACGGGCACTTTGTGGACGTAGCCGGTCGCCAGCAGGATCAGGTCGAAGTCGTTGCTGCTGCCGTCGGTGAAGTGGACGGTACGGCCCTCGGCGCGCACGATGCCCGGCCGCGCGGTGATGTCGCCGTGCTGGAGGTGGTGCAGCAGCATCGAGTTCACCGTGGGATGCGTCTCGAAGAGCTTGTGGTCCGGCTTCTGAAGGCCCAGGCGGCGCGGATCGCCGTTGATGATCCGCAGGAGCGCGCCGAACAGCTTCTGCTCCAGCCACTTCGGCATCCGGGGACCGACGCCTTCGAGGGTGTCCACGGGCCTGCCGAACAGATGCTTCGGGATGAACCAGTAGCCGCGGCGCATGCTGATCTCCGCGTGGTCGGCGGCCCGGGCCGCGTCGCAGGCGATGTCGCAGCCGGAGTTGCCCGCGCCCACCACCAGGACCCGCTTGCCGCGCAGCTCGTCGCTGCTGCGGTAGCCGACCGTGTGCCGGATCTCGCCGCTGAAGTCCCCTGGGATCTCTGGGGTGTTGGGGTGCCACTGCGCGCCCGTACAGACCACGACCTGCGCGTGCCGGCTGGTGCGTCCGTCGGTCCGGGTGACCGTCCAGGTGCCGTCCGGGTTCTTCGCCACGTCACGGACCCCGGTGCCGAACTCGATCCGCTCGGTCAGCCCGTACGCGTCGGCGAAGGACGTCAGATACGACAGGATCTGGCGCCGCGAGGGGTAGTCGGCGAAGTGGTCGGGCATCGGCCAGCCGCCGAACCCCGAGAGGGTCTTGCTGGAGATGAAATGCGCCGACTCGTACATCGGGCTGCCCGGGTTGTCGATGTCCCACAGACCTCCCGGACCCGTGTGCCGCTCGATGTGCGTGTAGGGAAGCCGCCGCTCACCGAGCGCCCGTGCCACCGCCAGCCCCGCGGGTCCGGCCCCGATCACACATGTGTCGAATTCGGACTCGTTCATGAGCCCACCTCCTCTCGTCGCCACGTTCGGCGTGGGAGGAACTTAGGCAGCGGGTGGGCGCTCACGGACTGACCTGTGCGGCCACAAAGGGGACCGCAGCGGCCAGCCCTTTGACCGGCCTGGCGCGGCGCGGACGGCTGCCCCTGTCACTCGGCCGAGGCTGAGACGGACCCCTGAGGCGCCGGGCCCCCGAGGCGCCGGACCCCTCCACTCAGCCGCTCGTGGCCGCCAGGGTCCCCCGTGTGGCCGTCGGGTGTCCTCCGCCGTGCCGGTCCGCATTCCTACGGTTGCTCCCACTCCCGCACACCCGGCCCGTCCACGGTCCGTGACAGGAAGAGGGCCCCATGACCGCATCCGTCGGAGCGACCGCTCCGGCTCGCTCCCTGGTCAGCGGCCCGCTCGCGGGAGCCCGCCGGGTCACGGCCACCGTGTTCGCCGCCCAGGGCGCGGCGGTGGCCGCCGTGTCCACCACCGTGCCCGCCGTGCAGAGCCATCTGGGGCTGTCGTCCCTGGCGATGACCGCGCTCACCATCGCCCTGACCCTGGCCGCGGGCGTCGGCAGCTTCGCGGGCCTGGCCGCCGTACGCCGCTCGGGCCCCGTCGCCGTCATGCGCGTGGCGGTGCTGAGCGCGGCCGCGGCCCTGCTGTCCGTGGCCTGGGCACCCGGCCGGGCCATCGCCTCGGTGGCCTACGTCCTCTTTGGACTGTCGCTCGGCGCCATCGACGTGTCCGTCAACACCCGCGCGGCCACCGTCGAACGCCTCTACGGCCGCAGCATCCTCTCCTCCTTCTACGCCGCGTGGAGCGCCGCGGGGGTTGCGGCGGCGCTGCTGACGGCAGGGGTCTCCCGGCTGGGCTGGCCGGTCGAGTACGTCCTGACCGCGCACGCCACGCTCGTGGCCCTCCTGGCGTTGACCGTACGGCGGTCCCATGTCCTGCCGCCCGCCCTCTCCCCGCCTGCTGCCGAACCGGAGCCGGCTGCCGAACCGGCGCCCGCTGCCGGACCGGCGCCCGCTGCCGGACCGGCCCCCGCTGCCGAACCGGAGCCGGCTGAAGAGGCCCTGGGCCGACAGGTCTGGGCGCGGCTCGTCCCCTTCGGTGTCGTTCTCCTCGTCGCCTACGTCGTCGACTCCACGGTCTCGGCCTGGTCGACCGCCTACCTCCACCAGACCCTCGCCGCGTCCCTGGCGGCCGCCCCGCTCGCGTACGCGGCCTACCAGGCGGGCACCGTGACCGGCCGGGCGGGCGCCGACCTCATGGTCCGCCGCGTCGGGCCTGCCTCGATGGTCCGAGCCGCGGCGCTGCTCGCGGCCGGGGCGCTGGCCGCCCTTGCAGCGGCCCCGAGTTGGCCGTACGCCGTCGTCGCGGCGGGGTGTGCCGGCCTCGGAGTCGCCGCCCTCACCCCGCTGTGCGTCGCCGCGGCCAGCCGACTGCGACCGGGCGCCCCCGAGACGGTGCTGGCCCGGCTCAATGTCTTCAACTACGTCGGCGTCCTCGTCGGAGCCGGAGCGAGCGGGGGACTTGGGGCGACGGGCCACTTCCGCATCGCCTATGCGGTGCCCGCCGTACTGGCCCTGCTGCTGGTGGCCACGGCAAGCTTCTTCCGGCCCGGCGGCCTCCCCCGCACCGCCTGATTCGGTCGGTGGACGCCGAAGGTCGCGGACATGCGGCGCCACTCGCACGAGTACCTGTTCTCCGTGGAGCAGGCGGCCGAGATCCGGGACGAGCCGGCCTGTACTACGACACTCCTCAGCTGCGGTTCTACTGGTGCACCGGTTCCTGGAGAATCTCCCCTTACCCAGGGCGAGTTGAGTATTCGTACTCACGTCTGGAACGGCTGATGTGGCGAGTATCGGTGCAGCGGCGCAGCGAGCGCGCGCGGTCCGCACCACCGAGAGAGTTACGGAGAACTCCCATGTCCCGTCGTGTCGTTGTGTCCCTGGTCGCCGGCGTCGTCGTCCTTGGCGGCGCCGGAGCCTTCGCCTTCGCCGACGCGGGCGACCAGGCACCCGTCCTGGCCCACAGCACCGCCCGCTACACCGCCCCCGACGGCAGCCGGGACGGCACGCTCACCTTCCGTACGGAGGTCACGGCGTCCTCCGGCGTCAAGAGCGTGCGCGTGCTGGCGTATCCGGCGAGTTCCTCCCTCGCTGAGAAGAAGCCGACTGCGAAGGAGATGACCGCGGCGGAGCCGGCCGACTGCAAGCCCGCCGGCGAAGACACCGCGCGCTGCACCTACACGGTCCGGGTGACCGCCGCCGAGTCCGCGTCGTCCCCGCACGGCCCCTGGCACGTGGCGGTGCTGGCGACGGCCGTCGACGGCAGCACGACCCTGAACACCCAGGCGGCCGGCTTCACCGTACGCTGAACCCTTCGGCCCCGACCGCCTGTTGGCCGGCGACAGTCGCGCTGTCCGGACGACCACGGCCGCCGCGCCCGTCAGTTCCCCCCGGCCGCCTCCGCGCTGTCCCGCAGGAAGCCCGCGAAGGCCTCCGCGGCCGGGGTCAGGGCGTGGTCGCTCATGCGGACGAGAAGAATGCGGCGGACCGGGGCGGGGGGTTGCAGGGGGAGGACGCTGACGCCGCCTCGGATGCCTTCCAGAGCCAGCGTGGGGGCGAGGGCGACGCCGATGCCGGCGGCGACCATGGCCTGGGCCTCCTGGTAGTCGTGGGCCTCGTAGGCGATCTGCGGTTCGAAGCCAGCCGTACGGCAGCTGCGGGCCAGGGCCTCGGCCACCGGGTGGTTCTCCGCACGGGTGATCCAGGCGTCGTCGGCGAAGTCGGCAAGAGCCGCTGAAGCGCGGCCGGCGAGGGGGTGGTCGGCGCCGACGAGGAGGGCCGGAGGGTCGTCCACGAGCGAGGTCACGACGATGTCCTCGCGGTCGATGCGGTTCCAGTCGTAGTCCCACATCAGGGACATCTCGATCTCGCGGTTCTCCAGCATCGCCCACAGCCCGGCGATCCGGGCACTGCGCACCGTCAGCCGTACGTCGGGGTGCGTCCGGCGGAAGGCGATCACGGCCCGGGGGAGCAGGGAGGCACCGACGGTGGGGAAGGTTCCGACCCGCAGTGTGCCGGCGCGCAGTCCGGCGAAGTCGGCGAGTTCGTTCTCCGCGGCTGTCAGCTCGCGCTTGATCCGCTCTCCCCGCTCGGCCAGCGCGCGGCCCGCGTCGGTGAGGGTGACCCCGCGCGCATGACGCTCCAACAGGGGCTGTCCGGCCTCCGCCTCCAGGCGCCCGACCTGCTGAGACACCGCTGACGGCGTGTAGTTGAGAGCGCGTGCGGTCGCCGTGACCGAACCCCGGCGGGCGACCTCGGCGAAGAGCAGGATGCGCCGGACGTCGAGCATCTCGCCACCTCCAGCGTTCACTTCAGCTTAATACCCATGCAGATTTCCGAGATTGTACTTCACGCTGCACGCACCCACTGTGGATCGCAGCCCGCACGGAAGTGCCGTCGGGATTGCGGCGAGGAGTCTGTTGTGTTGCGTCTGCAGGGCGAGATGATCCGCGGAGGAACCAGCAAGTGCTGGATCTTCGACCACCACGACGTGGTGGCGACCGGCGTGGACGCCGACACCCTGCTGCTCGCCGCCTTCAACGCCGCCGACCCCCGCCAGATCGACGGCGTCGGCGGTGCCTCCTCCACGACCTCAAAGGCGGCGATCGTCCGGACCTCGACGAAGCCGGACGTCGACGTCGAGTACGCCTTCGCGCAGGTCGGCATCGGCGACGCACGGGTGGAGTGGACCAGCAACTGCGGCAACTGCGCCACCGCCGTGGCCCTGTACGCCGTTCACCACCAACTGGTGCCTCTCGGACCGGACTCGACCACGGTACGCATGCTCAACATCAACACCGGAGCCCGGCTCAGCGGCACCATCCCCACCTCCGGGCGGACCGCCCCCGACGCGGGTACGGCCCGGGTGCCGGGTACCGCCGCGCTCGGTGTACCGGTGCTCCTCGGTTTCGAGGACCCCGCGGGCACGTCGACCGGCCGGGCCCTGCCGACCGGCCAGGCCCTGGACACGCTGACCGGGCCCTCCGGCACCGTCGAGGCGTCCCTGGTCGACGCCGGCGCCCCGGCGGCGCTGTTCGAGGCCAAGGCGTTCGGACTCGACGGCACCGAGTCCCTCGCCGACTTCGCCACGGCGGTGCCCGCCCTCACCGTGCTGCGCCGCCAGGCCGCCCTGGCCATGGGACTGGTGAGGGAGAGCGACCCCGTCAGCCATGCCGTCCCGAAGGTCGGAGTGGTCGCCCGCCCTGTCGCCTACCGCACCACCGATGGCACCCTCGTCCCACAGGACGAGTACGACCTGGCCGTCCGCATGGTCTCCATGCACGCGCCCCACCCGGCGATCGGTCTCACCTCGGCCGTAGCCCTGGCCACCGCTGCCGCCACCCCCGGCACCCTCGCCCACCGCGTCGCCCGGCAGACCGCCGACGGGACGCTGCGCCTGGGCACCCCGGCCGGTGTCATCACCGCCCGAGCCGTCCCCGCGAAGGAGGGCGCGTCCCCCACGGTGCTGCTGCACCGCGCCGCCCGCCGCATCGCCCGAGCCGAACTCCTCGTTCCCGTCCTGGAAGGACGCCCCGTATGAGCCGCAACGACGCCGCCCCGGGTACCGTCGACGCACCACCGAGCCGCCTGCGCGGTCTGCTGTCCCTGCTCTACGTCCAGTGCCTGATCGGCGTCCTGGCCGGGGCCGCCGTCGGCGCGCTGTGGCCGTCGTTCGGAGCCGATCTCAAGCCGCTGGGCGACGGGTTCATCGCGCTGGTCCGCATGATGATCGCGCCCGTCATCTTCTGCACCGTCGTCCACGGCATCGCCTCCATGGGCAACGCCCGGGCCGTCGGCCGGGTCAGTCTCAAGGCGCTGGTCTACTTCGAGGTCCTGACGACCGTCGCCATGGTGATCGGGCTGATCGTAGTGAACGTCGTCCAGCCCGGCAGCGGACTGCACGTCGACCCCTCGACCCTGTCGACCAAGGGGCTGCCTCCGGAGGCGACCGCGAGCCACGAGAGCCTCTCCGCGTTCCTGCTCGCCATGATCCCGGACACCCTGCTCAGCGCGCTGACCGGCCACGAGATCCTGCCCGTACTGCTGATCTCGGTGCTGTTCGGCTTCGGTCTGAACGCCGCGGGCGAGGCAGGTGCGGGGATCACCCAGGGCATCGAGAAGCTCTCCAGGGTCCTGTTCACGCTCATCCGCTGGGTCATGCGGCTGGCCCCCATCGGTGCCTTCGGCTCCATGGCCTTCACCATCGGCAACTACGGCCTCGACACCCTGCGCCACCTCTTCCTGCTGGTCGGCTCCTTCTGGCTCACCGCCCTGTTCTTCGTCCTGGTGGTGCTCGGCACCGTCATGCGCGTCAACGGCCTGCGCCTGCTGCCCTTCCTGCGCTACATCAAGGAGGAGCTGCTGATCGTGCTGGGCACCTCGTCGTCCGAGCCGGTGCTGCCGCGCATGATGGCCAAGCTCCAGCACGTCGGCGCCTCGAAGCCGGTCGTCGGGATCACGCTGCCCGCCGGGTACTCCTTCAACCTCGACGGCACCGCCATCTACCTGACCATGGGCTCGGTCTTCCTCGCCCAGGCCCTCGGTATCGACCTCAGCCTCACCCAGCAGTTGTCCATGCTCGCCGTGATGCTCCTGACCTCCAAGGGCGCGGCCGGGGTGACCGGCTCCGGTTTCATCGCCCTGGCGGCCACCCTCAGTGCCGTACCGCACGTGCCCGTCGCCGCGCTGGCCCTGATCTTCGGCATCGACCGCTTCATGTCCGAGGCCCGCGCCCTGACCAGTGTGGTCGGCAACGGCGTCGCCACCCTCGCGGTCGCCAAGTGGGAGGGGCAGCTCGACGAGGAGCGCGCCAGGGCCGTCCTGCGCGGCGAGATCCCGTACACCTCGACGCCCGAACCGCAGGCAGGGCCGACGTCCGACCCGCACCCCGGGGCGGTCGAGGAGGCCGCGCCGGAGGCGCTGACCGGTACGGACCGCGAACCGGTGCCCGCCGCGGGCTGACCCACCCCACACCGCCGGTCCGGAGCGCGAGCTCCGGACCGGTCCTTTCCTGCTTTACGCGATCAAGCCTTCGGCGGCGTGGTGGTCTCTTTGTCGACAAAGCACTGAAGGATGGGTGGGTAGTCGAGTCCTGCGGGCAGTGCCACGCCGGGCCCGGCAGGGGCGTGGACGAGTCCCTGTGCGTCGATGCCGCTCTCGCGGCTGATCGGATTGCCCATGACCAGGGACTCGTAGTACGTGGTGTTCGAGATGGCCATGCACAGGTGCCGGTTGGGGATCTCCGGCCCGTGCACCTCGGCGCGCAACCGGAAGGCGTCGGCGAGATGGGCGGTGCGCATGGCGCCGGTGAAACCGCCGCGCAGCTGGGTGGAGGCGCGGACGCCGAAGGTGGCGGCGCCGGCCTGGATGAAGTCGGCCGAGTTCATGTGGGCTCCGTCGGAGGTCTCGGCCACCAGCAGGGGCACCGCCACCGCGTCGGCGAGGCGCTTGTACGCGGTGATGCTGAACTCCCGAATCGGCTCCTCGTACCAGAGGTAATCCGCGTCGGACAAGGCGCGTCCGAGGTAGATCGCGTCGGGGAGGTCGAATCCGGCGGACCCGTCGAACATCAGGGGGATCGCGTCCCCCACGTGTTCCCGCAGGGCCACCGACAGCCGGGCGTCGCGACGCGCGTCGCCCCAGGCGTGGAGCTTGATGGCGGGGTAGCCGAGCTCCAGCGCCTGGTCGGCGATGTCCAGGTACTCCGCCACCGAGGAGTAGGTGACGGTCGAGGCGTAGGCGGGGATCGAGGTGCGGAAACCGCCCAGCATCTGCCAGGTGGGCCGGTCGGCGAGCCTGCCGAACAGGTCCCACAGCGCGGTGTCGACCAGGCCGAGCAGGTAGAGGGGCAGCTCCTCGGTGCGGTCCAGCTCCCACATGCGATGCCAGAGCCACTCCCGCTGGAGCGGGTCCTGGCCCACGAGTTCCTTGCGCAGAAAGCGGTCCAGCACGTCGGCCAGGATGACGGCGCTGCCCCTGCGGGGGGCCATCGCGACGCCCTCGACCCCTTCGTCGGTGCAGATGCGCAGCACCGCGGCCTCGCCGTCCGGCGGGCTGCCCAGCAACCCGGCACGCCAGACGAACGGTGGACTGGCGCCCGGAACCCGGACCGGGTAGCTCTCCATGTTGGCAATGCGCACGGTCGTTACCCCTTGTAATGGCAGCTGCTGCGAAATCTTCGGCAACGTAAGTCGTCATACGAATGCTGTCAAGGAGTCGGAGCAGTAGACTCGGCGATCGTCCACACCGGTGAGGGGGCCCCATGGCGAAGAGCGGTCGAAGCGGCGTCGAGGATCCGTCGGCCCTGAAGCCGTGGCCCAGGCGACCTGCGCGGCTGGCCCACGCTGTGGTGGAGTCCCTCACCGACAGCATCGTCTCCGGTGCCATCCCGCCCGGCTCCACCTTGCCGGTCGAGCCGGAACTGTGCGAGACGTTCGGCGTCAGCCGCATCACCATCCGCGAGGCGGTCAAGTCCCTGGAGGCCAAGGGGCTGGTTCGGGCCCGGCAGGGTTCCGGCACCACGGTCACCCGGTCCGAGGAGTGGAATCTCCTGGATCCCGTCGTGCTGGCGGCCACCGTCCAGCACGACGACGAACTCGTCGTGCTGGACCACCTCGTCGGCGTGCGTTCGGCCCTTGAGGCGCAGATGGCGGCCCAGGCCGCCGACCTCGCCACCGATGACGATCTCCGGGAGGTGGAACGGCTGCTCGGCCGCCTCGACGAGGAGATCGGCGCTCCCGCCCGGTTCATCGAGACCGATGTGCTCTTCCACGACCGGATCATGCAGGCGTCCCGGAACCGGCTCGGTCGTTCCATCATCCGCACCGTCCACACCCAGGCCCGCAGTACGTTCCTGTACAACGGCACTCCCGACGGGCACTCGTGCGAGCAGGCGAACGCCGAGCACCGCCGGATCGTCGAGCGGCTCCTGGCCCGCGACCCCCAGGGTGCGGCGCAGGCCATGACGGCCCATATCGAAGCGGCCTGGAGCCGCCGTCGTATCCCGCCCCCCGAAGCCACCGGTACCACCGGCTGAGCGCATCCCGCGCCCTTGCGTGTGCCGGACCCGTCCCCGAGCCGTCAGGCCGGGGGCGGGTTTCTTTTGTGCTGCGGATCAGTTTCTGCGGCGCATATTGACAGCATACGTATGACGACTAACGTTACGTCGCCGTATCACCTCCGCAATCAGTCCCCCTGTGGGGGAGGACGCCCCGCGCGTGCCCTCTCGCACCTTCGGAAGGTCTCAGATGCGCCCAACCCGCTCCTGCACCCCGCTGCGTGACCGGCTCAGACCATGTCTGGCCGCACTCGCGCTCCTCACCGCCTCCGCCGGGGTCGTCGTCGTGCAGGCGGTGCCGGCGTCCGCCGCCACCGCCGCGATGCTCCATGTGTCCCCCAACGGCACCGGAACCGCCTGCTCGACCAGCCAGCCGTGCTCCCTCACCCAGGCCAAGACCAACGTCCGGGCCATGAACAGCTCCATGACGGGCGACATCGTCGTGGAGGTCGCCGACGGCACGTACCGGCTGACGGGCCCCCTCACGTTCACCGCGGCGGACTCGGGCACCGGCGGTTTCTCGGTGATCTGGAAGGCCGCGCCGGGCGCCCGCCCGGTCATCACCGGCGCACAGCGGGCCACGGGCTGGACCGTGCAGGACTCGGCGAAGAACATCTGGAAGGCCAATGTCGGGACCGGGTTCGACACCCGGCAGCTCTACGTCGACGGCGTCCTGGCGACCAGGGCCCGCTCCACGATCAACCGCGCCGACCTGACCGCGACCACCACCGGCTACACCTTCACCAACAGCGCGCTGAACTACCTCAACAGCCTTGCCAACCCCGGCCGGACCGAGATCCACGGCATCGGCTCCTTCACCGACCGCTACTCCCCGGTGTCCGGCATCAGCAACGGCACGATCACCATGGAGCAGCCGGCCTGGGACGACAACACCTTCGGCTACGACACCCTGACCCAGCCCTTCCGGGCGGCAGCGCTCTACATCGAGAACGCCTACGAACTCCTGGACACGGGCGGTGAGTGGTACCTCGACACGAGCTCCGGCACCCTGTACTACAAGCCGCTCGCGGGGCAGAGCATGAGCACCGCGGACGTCGAGGTGCCGGAGCTGCAGTCGCTCATCGACGTCGGGGGAAGCTATGCCTCTCCCGCCACCCACATCACCTTCTCGGGTCTGCAGTTCTCGGGCACCAGCTGGCTGGGCCCCAGCACCACCGGCTACGCCAGCCAGCAGACCGGCGCGTACCTCACCGGTACCTGGGACCGTCCTTCCGACGCGCTGACCTCCTGCCAGAGCGGCTGCCCGCTGTTCGAGGCGACACGTCCGCACTGGGACCAGATGCCGGCCGCCGTCCAGGTGTCGGCCGCCGACCACATCACCTTCACCGGCAACCGGTTCACGCAGCTCGGACAGGTGGGCCTCGGCATCGGCCAGGACGCCAACGCCCACGCCACCGGGGTCGGCCTCGGTGCCGACACCGTCACCGCAACCGGCAACGTCTTCACCCAGGACGCGGGCGGAGCCATAGCCGTCGGCGGGCTCCAGGCGGACGCGCATCACCCCAGCGACAGCCGGATGACCAACAAGAACATCACCCTGAGCGACAACCTCATCCACGACGTGGCGATCGACTACCGGGACATGTCGGCCATCCTCGCCACCTATGTCAACGGCGCCACGGTGTCGCACAACGAGGTGTACAACCTGCCCTATTCGGGGCTGACCATCGGTTACGGCTGGGGCGTCAACGACCCGGGCGGCAGCCAGGACTACGTGAACCGCGGCCTGTACAACTACCAGCCCGTCTACTCGACGCCCACCACCGCCGCGAACAACCACATCACCGACAACTACATCCACGACATCATGCAGCAGATGAACGACGGCGGCTGTCTGTACACCCTGTCGGATTCGCTCGGCAGCACCTTCGAACGCAACTACTGCCACACCAACAACAACTACTTCGGCTTCTACCACGACGAGGGATCCCGGCACTTCACGGACACCAACAACGTCTTCCGCAACGTGGGCGAGTGGGCCCACGAGAACGCCGGCTCCACCAACAACACCGGTGCCCTGACCGTCCAGAACAACTGGACGAGCAACTCCTCGACCGACATAACCGACGGCAACCGCGGCAATGTCGTCAGCGGCACGGTAGTCGTCTCCGACGGCAACTGGCCCTCCGGCGCCCGCACGGTCATGAACAACGCCGGCATCGAGCCGCAGTACCGGCCCCTGACCACGGACCCCGTCACGGCCCCCTACAGCAGCTACTCCTCCACTCCCGCCCTGACCGGCCAGAGCGGCGGCAGCTTCACCGTCACCGACGCGGGAGCCGACATCTGGGGTGCCGGCGGCCAGCACGACGACGCCTACGGCACCGCCTATCTGGCGAACTCCGCTGTCGCCGGCACCTCGGTGACCGCGCGCGTCGACAGCATCGACAACACCAATGCCTGGGCCAAGGCAGGCGTCGTCCTGCGCAACAGCCTCACCGGCAACGGCTCTTCCCCGGGATACGCGGTGGCTGTGGCGACCCCGAGCCAAGGCGTGTGCTTCCAGTGGGACTCCACCGCGGACGGCTACCTGGACCAGCTGTCGTGCACGTCCTCGACGGTCAAGGCGCCGGTGTGGGTACGGCTCACCCGCACGGCCACCCAGGTCTCCGCCTACTACTCCACCGACGGATCTGCCTTCACCCAGATCGGCTCGGCGGTCACCCTGCCGTCCATGGCCGCCACCCAGGACGCCGGTGTCATCCACACCGCCCACAGCACCACAACCGGCAGTGCGACCTTCAGCAACCTGCGGATCGTCACGTCCCCCTTCAAGGCCTACGGCTCCATCCCGGCCGCGGTGGGCCAGAGCCAGGGAGTGACCTCCCTGACCAACGCGGGCATCGACACCTGGGCCACGAGCGCGCAGCACGACGACGAGTACTCCGCGGCCTACCAGCCCGGAGCGGCCGGAACCTCCTCGACCGTCACCGTCCATGTCGACAGCCAGGACAACACCAACACCTGGGGCAAGGCCGGCCTGATGCTGCGCAACGACATCACCGGCACCGGCTCCTCCACCGGATACGTCGCCCTTGTCGCCACGCCGGGCCAGGGCATCACGTTGTCGTCGGACTCCAACAGTGACGGCTACCTCGACTCCAACACCACCAAGACCGGCAGCGGAGCCATCGCCCCGGTCTGGCTCCGCCTGGTCAGGAACGGCAACTCGGTCACCGGCTCCTACTCGGCCAACGGCACCACCTGGACCACGGTGGGCACCGCGACGCTGACCGGCGCCAACAGCACCGAGGACGCGGGCATGTTCTTCACGGCTCACACCGGAGCGCCCGGCACCGCGAAGTTCAGCCAGTTCTCGGTGAACTGACGAAGCAGTTCGTGTCCCAAGGTCTCCGGGTGGCGGCGTGGTTTCCGCACCACCACCCGGAGATCCGTCATGTGCGCGTTTCGCGGAACCCGGAACTCGGCATGGTGTTCCAGAGCAGCGAGACCCTTTTCGACTGGCTGACGGTGCAGCAGCGACGTCCTGATCGACACCGTCGGCGGCCAGACCGAGCCGCGCTCCTCGGCCAGCCGCGAACTCACCCTGGATCTCGCGGACGTCTCCCTCCTCCCCGTGAACATGATCAACCGCAGTGCGGAGGTCGCCCCCGAGATGCTGCGCCTGCTCCCGGAGCTGTCCTCGGGCGCGCTGACACTGCCGTACGAGAGCTATGGGATGGACGCGCTCGGCGAGGCCCTGGGCGAGATCGTGCTCGACGTGGGGCGTGCCGGGACGTGATCCCCACCTCGCCGTGACAGGCGGGATTCTCTTTCTCGTGCGCACGGTGCGGACGGAGGGGCGTAGCCGATGAACCGCCCGCGCGGAGCCGGCCTTTCGCGGCGACCGCTCCGAGGTGAGTCACCGAGAACGTCCAGCCGTGTTTGCCCGGTAGCGTTCCAGCACGCCGATGGACAGTGCGCCGACTGTACTGCTGCCAGGAGCCATCAACACATCAAGGCCCCTGAGCGGGCCGGACCGTGTGGCGTACCGGGAAGACGGCGAAGCCCGTGCGGTGGGCCAGCGTTCCCCACAGCCCGCGTGGCAGGTACAGCGAGACCACGATGGCCGCCGCGCCGACCACGACCAGGTACCAGACACCGCTCTGCGCGAAGTACTTGTCGAGCAGGAAGTAGGCGACCGCTCCGACGACCGGTCCCTCCACCGTGCCGATGCCGCCGATGACCACCATGAACACCATCAGGGCCGAGTACTGGACCCCGAAGATCTGTGTCGGCGAGGCGACGCCCAGGCTGTTCACGCAGATCACCGCGCCCGCCGCCGCACAGCCCCCCGCCGCGGCGACGTAGATGATCCGCTTGCCGCGGGTGACGTTCACGCCGAGCGAGCCCGCCGCGGTGTCGTCGTCGCGGATGGCCTGCAGGCCCAGGCCGAGTCGGCTGCGCAGGACGGCGTACGTCCCGAGGACGGCCGCCGCCATGACGGCGAGCGCCAGCCAGTAGGTGTACGCCCGCCGCAGCACCGGATCGGCGGTGACATCGGACAGGCTGCGTCCGCTCGCCGCGCCCAGGGAGTCGAAGCGGACCACGATCAGGCGGACGACCTCGGCGATCACCCAGGTTCCGACGGCGAAGTAGCCGCCGCGCAGCCGGAACGCGAGGTACGACAGCGGCCAGGCGATCAGGGCCACCAGCGCGGAGACCACGAACGTGCCCGTGTAGACGTTCAGCCCATGGTCGTTGACGACGAACAGGAGGTAGGCCCCCAGGCCGATGAAGGCCTGCTGGCCCATGGACATCATGCCCGCGTAGCCCGTGAGCAGGTTCCACATGGAGGCGAGGGCCACCAGGTAGCAGAGCTTGACGAGTTGAGCGGTGACGCCGGTGGCCACCAGGTACGGCAGGGCGGCCATGGCCAGTAGGACGACGGCCGTTCCGGTCAGGCCGAGGACCGTCGCGCGGCCACCGCGGTGGACGGCGGGCAACGTGGTCGTCTCCCGGGCGGGGGCTGTCTGGACGGTCATGCGAGGACACTCCTGCCGAACAGGCCCTGGGGGCGGACCACCAGGATGAGGAGGAAGACCAGGTGCCCCGCGAGCAGGGGCAGGTCGGGGGAGATCTGGGCACCGACGGACTGCGCGATGCCGAGGACCATGCCGCCGGCGAGGGTGCCCCACAGCGACCCGAGGCCGCCGATGATGACCGTCTCGAAGGCGAACAGGACGGTGAGCTGGCCCTCGTACGGGGTCACTCCGCCTTGGCGCATGGTGTAGAGCGCACCGGCCAGGGCGACCGTGGCGAAGGCGATGACCGAGGTCAGCGCGTAGATCCGGCGGTTGTCCACGCCCATCAGGCGGACCGTGATGCGGTCGTCGGCCGTGGCGCGGACGATACGGCCCGGCTGGGTGCGGTGGAGGAAGAGGTGCAGGACGGTCAGGACGGCGACCGCCGCCACGACGGTGATCAGCGGGAACCAGCCGATCGCCAGGCCGCCGCCGAGGTCGATGCTCGCGGTGCCGAGAGAGCCCGTGGACAGAGGCTGGGCGTCGTTGCTGAACACCTGGACGAGGACGTTCGGGATGATGAGGGAGATGCCGAAGGTGACCAGCATCGGGGTGAGTTCGCCGAGGCCCATCGCGCGGTCCAGCAGGGAGCGTTGGACGAGGTAGCCGAGCGCGCCGACGGCGGTCATCGACACCAGGACGGTGAGCGGGACGGGGACTCCGTAGTGGGCCGCCGCCACCGAGGCCACGTAACCGCCGAGGATCATCAGGTCGCCGTGGGCGAGGTTGGCGATCCGCATCACGCCGAAGTTCAGGGACAGGCCGGCGGCGGCCATGGCGAAGATGCCGCCGAGCAGCATGCCCTGCACGATCGCGTTGATCCAGGTCATGAGGACGTCACCTCCGGGAGAGTGCCGGTGCCGAAGTAGGCGGCGGTCACCTGGTCGCGGGTGAGTCTGTCGGCCCGTCCGGTGAGCACGATGCGCCCTTCCAGGACGCAGGCGATGCGGTCCGCCACGGCGAGCGTGCGGTTGAGGTCCTGTTCGACGAGGATCACCGTCGTGCCTTCGGCACGGATGCCCGGCAGTGCCGTGTACAGCTGGTCCACCACGACCGGGGCCAGCCCCAGCGACACCTCGTCGAGGAGCAGCAGGCGCGGATTGCCCATCAGGGCCCGGCCGATGGCGACGGCCTGCTGCTCACCGCCGGAGAGCCGGGCCGCCCTGCGGGTACGGCGGTCGGCGACCAGCGGCATCGCCTCGTACACCTTGGCCAGGTTCCATGGGCCCTTGCGCCCGGTGGCGGCGCCCACCTGGAGGTTCTCCTCCACGGTGAGGGACGGGAAGAGCCGGCGGCCCTCCGGGACCAGACCGATGCCTTTGCGGGCGCGCCGGACGTCGGGCTCCGCGGTGACGTCTTCGCCGGCGAAGCGGACGGTACCGGCGAACGGCTTCAGCGCCCCGGCGATGGTCCGCAACAGCGTTGACTTTCCTGCCCCGTTGGCGCCGACCAGGGCCAGCAGCTCGCCCTCGTCCACTTCGAGGTCGATGCCGAACAGGGCCTGGAAGTCCCCGTATCCGGCGTCGACGTTCTGCAAGCTCAGCAGTGCGCTCATGCCGCCGTACCTCCCAGATAGACCTCGGCGACCTCGTCGCTGGCCAGTACCTCGTGCGGGTCGCCGTCGACGCGGATGCGGCCGTAGGCGAGGCAGACCAGCCGGTCGACGACCTGGACCAGCGCCTTGACGACGTGCTCGATCCACAGGATCGTCACGCCGGACTCCTTCAGCGACAGCACGGTGGCGACGAGCTCCTCCGCCTCGGCCTCGGTGAGCCCGCCCGCGATCTCGTCGAGGAGGAGCAGGTCGGGGCCGGTGGCGAGCGCCCGCGCCAGCTCCAGCCGTTTGCGGCCGAGGAGGGGCAGGGAACCGGCGGGCTTGTTGGCGAGGCCGAGCAGCCCGGCGGTCTCCAGTGCGCGCAGGGCCTGTTCGCGGGCGTGGGCGCCGCGCAGCCCGGCTCCCCGCTCGGCGCCGACCAGGGCGTTCTCGAACACCGTCAGGTCGGCGAAGGGGCGCGGTATCTGGAAGGAGCGGCCGACGCCGAGCCGGCATCGCTCGGCCGCGGAGGTGCGGGTGACGTCACGGCCCGCCAGCCGTACGGCGCCCGCACTCGCGCGCTCGACGCCCGAGATCGCGCTCAGCAGGGTGGACTTGCCCGCGCCGTTGGGGCCGACGATGCCGACGGCCTGCCCGCGAGGGACGGTCAGCTCGACATCCTCCAGGACCCGCAACTCGCCGAATTGGACGGCGAGGTGGTCCACTTCCAGCAGTGGAGCGGTCACAGTTCCGCCGCCTTGGCGTCGGTCTTGACCTGCGGCAGCAAGGTGTTGCTGATGACCTTCAGGTCGTACGCCCCACCGCTGCCCTTGACCCACTGGGTGCCGACCATGGGGATGGTGGCGACGTTCTTGACCGGGTTCGCGGCGCCGCCGCCGGTCCAGGAGAGGTGGCCGAGGACAGTGTCGAGGCTGGTCTTCGCGATCTGGGCGGCGACGGCCTCACGGTCCTTGGGGTTCGCGTTGCGCAGGACGTGGTGGGCGACCTCGAACAGCGCGTGGTTGGGGCCGAGCCCCTGGTTCCACGTGCGGCCCTTCGCCAGCGGGGACTTCTCGTAGTCGTCGGCGAGTGCGGTGGCGGTCTGACCGGTGATCGTGGAGGTGAACGGGAACTGCGGCACCCACCAGCTCGCCGTGCACAGCCCGTTGCCGAGGTTGTTCGGCAGGGAGGACACCGACGACTCGAACAGGATGGCCTTGGAGATGGTGGCGACCTCGGGCTTGAAGTTCTGCTGCGCGGCCTGCGTCCAGAACGTCGCGAAGTCCGGCGGCGAGGGCACGCCGGCGAGGATCTCGACGCCCTCCTTCTTGAACTTCGCGATGATCGACGAGAAGTCCTTGGTCCCGGGCTCGTAGGAACCCGGGTCGACGAACGTGAAGCCCTTGGTCGGGGGCTGCGCGCGGTATCCGGTGGTCCTGTCCCGGAAGGCGTTGCCGTCGGAGTCGTTCGGCCACAGCACGCCGACCTTCTTGTTGGTGGCGTGCTGCCGCCACATGTCGCTCTCGACCCTGGCCAGGTGCTCGATGCCGTCGAAGAAGTGGAAGGTGTACTTGAAGGTCTTTTTCGGTGTGCCGCCGCGCCCGAAGAACCAGGCCTGCCAGGGCTCGATGGTCGAGACGCAGGGCACGCCCTCGCTCTCGCACTTGGCCGCCACCGGGTGGATCGTGTCCGGCGTGGCGGTGACGAGGACGAGGTCGACCTCCTGCTGGGAGATCAGCTCGTCCGCGATGGTGGCCGCCTGCTGCGGGTCCGAGCCCGTGTCGCGGTCGAGGATCTTCACGTCGTACTTCTTGCCGTCGTACGTGATCCCCTTGGCGAAGAAGGCACGCACCTGCTCGAGAATGTAGGCGTCGGACTCGGCGAAGGCCGCGTAGGCGCCGGTGCGCGGGCTGACGTAACCGATCTTGATGGTGTCGCCGGTCGATGTACCCGAGCCCTTGAGGCCGGAGGAACAGGCGGAGAGGATCGGGGCGGCCGCCACGGCAGTGGCTCCGAGGCCTCTGAGGACGCTGCGGCGGGACGGCTGGATCGCGGGGTGGTGTTCCATGGCGGGCTCCGGAGGGCCTTGAGCCGCAGGTCACGGGCTGCGGCGGAGGGGTGGAAGTGGCCGAGAACGTAGGCCCGCCGCCCGTGCCTGGACAGGGCACGGATTCGATATGAGAGACGGCGACGCCGTCGGTGACCTCAAAGAGACATCAGCCGTACGCAGAGAGACGAAGCGGGATCACCCGCGCGAGCGGTCCGCGGTCTCGCATTGCGAAACAGCCCTGTTCACCGGCAGGGGACGGGCCCCTATGGTCCGCCCATGCACACCGCCCTCTCCCGGCTCGCCGCCGGGACGCTCACCAGCGTCTCGCTCACCGAGGACCTCATCGCGCGCGCGGAGCGGGCGGGGGACCTGGGAGCCTTCGTCACCCTCGACGCCGACCGGGCGATCGCCGAGGCCGAGGCCGCGGACCACGGCCCCGTGCGGGGCCCGCTGCACGGCCTGCCGATCGCGGTCAAGGACAACATCCACGTCGCAGGGCTCCCCAACACCGCGGGCTGCGAGGCCCTCGCCGGACACGTCCCGGTCCAGGACGCACGGGCGATCACCCGGCTGCGCGCGGCAGGCGCGATCGTCCTGGGCAAGACCACCATGCACGAGCTGGCCCTGGGAGCCACCAGCGTGGGCGGCCCGTACGGCCCTGCCCGCAACCCCGCCGACCCCGCCCGATTCGCGGGCGGAAGCAGCGGCGGCACCGCGACGGCCGTCGCCGCCGGTCTGGCCCCGGCCGGTCTGGGCACCGACACCGGGGGTTCGGTCCGCGTTCCGGCAGCCCTGACGGGAATCGCCGGTCTTCGCCCGACGACCGGCCGCTACCCGGCCGACGGAGTGACCCCGCTGTCATGGACGCGCGACACGATCGGCCCCATGGCCCCGACCGTCGCTGACCTGGTCCTGCTGGACTCCGTCCTCGCCGCCGACCGCCTGGCGGTCGAGGCACCCGACCCGCGCCATGTGGTGCTCGCCGTGCCCGAGCACCACTTCACCGAGCCGTTGCACCCGCGCACCGCCGAGGTCTGGGAGCACTGCCTGCACGTACTGGAACGCGCCGGGGTCCGGCTCGTGCCGGCACGACTGCCGGAGGTCGAGACGGCCGAGGAACGGGCCGGATTCCCGATCACGCTGTACGAGGCGGCCAAGCAGCTGCCCGGGTATCTGAGCGCGGCGACGGACGGTACGGATCCGGCGGAACTCCTGGCCCGGATCACCGACCCCGACGTCCGCACCACGATGGAGCGGGTCGTGTTCCCGCAGGCGATCACCGAGTCGGCGTACAAGGCCGCCCTCGACATCCGCGACCGCGTGCTCGTGGACGGCTACCGGCGGATCTTCCGCGCCACCGGGGCCCACGCCGTGCTCTTCCCCACCACCCCCCTGCCCGCCGGACGGATCGACACCGACACCGAGCGCGTTCGGCTCGACGGCGTCCTGCGTCCGGCCTTTCCCACGTACATCCGCAACACGGGACCCGGCAGCGTCGCCGCTCTTCCCGGCCTCACCGTGCCCGTCCGGTCGGCGGGCCCGGGACTCCCGGTGGGTGTGGCGCTCGACGCGCCCTGGAACACCGACCGACGGCTCCTGGGCCTCGGCCTGCTGGTCGAAAGGCTCCTGGAAGCGGGAGCATGAAGAGAAGGAGACAATGCGACATGACAGACACCATCCGCCGTTTCAAGGCCGCGGCCGTCCAGGCCGAGCCCGCCTGGCTCGACGCGGAGGCGGGCGTCGCCAAGACCGTCGACCTGATCGCGGAAGCGGCTCGCAACGGTGCCTCGCTCATCGCCTTCCCGGAAGTGTGGATCCCCGGCTATCCGCACTTCCTGTGGCTGGGCGCGGTCGCCGACCAGGTCCCCTTCGTCAGCCGCTACCACGCCGCCTCCCTCACCCCCGCCGGCGACGGCCTGACCACGATCCGCCGCGCCGCCCGGCAGCACGGCATCACCGTCGCGCTCGGATACAGCGAGAAGGACCACGGCACCCTCTACATCACCCAGACGGTGATCGCCGCCGACGGCAGCGTGCTGCTGCACCGCCGCAAGCTCAAGCCGACCCATGTCGAGCGCGCCCTGTTCGGCGAGGGCGACGGCAGCGACCTCAAGGTCGTCGACAGCGCCCTCGGCCGGCTCGGCGCCCTGAACTGCGCCGAGCACGTCCAGCCGCTCAGCAAGTACGCCCTGTACGCGCAGAACGAGCAGGTGCACGTGGCCAGTTGGCCGTGCTTCGGTCTCTACCGCGACCTCGCCTTCCAGCTCAGCGCCGAGGCCAACACGGCCGTGACCCAGGTGTACGCCATCGAGGGCAGCGCCTTCGTCCTGATGGCCACCCAGGTCATCTCCCCGGCCGGCATCGACGTCTTCGCCTACACACCCGAGCAGCGCCGTCTGCTCACCCCCGGCGGCGGTTGCTCACGGATCTTCGGCCCCGACGGACGTACCCTCACCAAGGACGTCGACGAGGGCGAGGAGGCACTGGTGTACGCCGACATCGACCTCGACGAGATCGACCTCGCGAAGAACGCCTACGACCCGGCCGGGCACTACGCGCGCGCCGACGCCACCTACCTCGTTCACCGGCGCGAAGCCCGCCGACCCGTGGTCCGGGAGGGCAGCCCCGCCGAGACCGTGCTTCCGGCGTTTCCGTCCCTGGACGACGAGATCCCCGAGCCATGACCGGACCCGCCGAAGACCCCCCGCCGCCGGGCCGGCCCTCCGTCCAGACCCTGGACCGGGGGCTCAGGCTGCTGGAGGTGATCGCGCTGTCGGACGTACCGCTGACGCTGGCCGAACTGAGCCAGCAGATGGGGCTGCACCGCTCCATCGTCTACCGGCTGCTGCGCACCCTCCAGGACCACCACCTGGTCGCGCACACCACCCACGGGTACGTCATCGGCACCCGCGCGCAGTCACTGGGCCGGCGCACCCTGCCCATGCTCCAGCGCATCGCCAAGCCGGAGATCGCCAAGCTGGCCGCGCGCGTGGGCCTGACCTCCTTCTTCGTCGTCCGGGACGGCGAGGAGGCGGTCACGCTGGTGTCCGTCGAGGTGGAGAGCACCCGCTCGCGCGCCGTCTACAGCCCCGGCGACCGGCACCCACTGACCCTGGGCTCACCAGGCATCGCCATGCTCTCCGCCGAGCCGCAACGGCTCGGTGAGCGCCCGGAGATCAGCCGTGCCCGGGCCTGTGGCTACGCCGCGACACGCAACGAGGTCGTGCCCGGCCTCGGGACGGTCTCGGCGCCGGTCGTGTCGGCGCCGGGCCACGCCGTCGCCGCCGTGTCGATCGCCTTCACCGTCGAGCACCCGGGCCCGCCGCAGATCGAGGCCGTCCTCGACACCGCCCGCCTCATCACCGGGCGGCTGCGCGCAGAACTCTCCAGCGGCGCCGTCCTGCCCGGGGTCGACTGACGCACGTACGGCACGTTTCGCATAGTGAACGTGCCTGTGGTTCCCGGACGGTGGGCGTCCTAGCGTCCAGGCCTGTCAGAAAGGGGACCCGAGATGACCACGGCCGCCCATGGCAGGACCGTCAAGGAACAGACCTTCGACGTCCTGCGCGCGTACGACCTCACCACGCTGTTCAGCAATCCGGGCTCCACCGAGGTCGGCTTCCTCGCCGACCTGCCGGCCGACATCTCCTTCGTGCTCGGCCTGCACGAGGGCTCGGTCGTCGGGATGGCCTCCGGCAGCGCCCTGGCCACCGGTCGCCCGGCGCTCGTCCTGCTGCACACCACCGCCGGATACGGCAACGCGGTCAGCGCCCTGGCCACCGCCCGTGCGAACCGCGCGCCCCTGGTGGTGCTCGTCGGTCAGCAGGACCGCCGGCATCTGGCCCACGAGCCGTTCCTGGCCGGGAGGTTGGACGGCCTGGCGGGGGAGTACCCGGTCTGGCAGCACACGCCGGCCCGTGCTCAGGACGTCCCCGGTGCCGTGGCCCGCGCCTGGCACGAGGCCCAGGAAGGCCGTGGACCGGCGGTGGTCGTGGTCCCGATGGACGACTGGTTCGCCGCGGCCGACGAGGACGTCGCGCGGGCAGTGCCGCGCGGGCCGGTCGCGGTACGAGGCGGTCGCAGGGCCTCCGACGACGCTCTGTCCGCCCTCGCCGCGCTCCTGGCGGCGGCCGATGCGCCGTGTCTGGTGGCGGGCGCCGGCAACGACACGGCGGACGGCTGGCAGGCGTTGGTCGCGCTGGCCGAACGGCTGGACTGCCCGGTCTACCAGGAGCCGTTCGGCGCCCGCGCCGGCTTCCCCCAGGACCACCGTCTCTTCGCCGGCCACCTGCCCGCGGTCCGCCCCGCACTGCGCGAGGTGCTCGCGCCGTACGACACGGTCCTCACCGTCGGAGCCGCAGCCTTCCGCCAATACACCTATGCCCCGGGCGACTTCACCGCGCCGGGCACCCGGATCTCCGTCATCACGGACGACCCGGAGGAAGCCCACCGCAGCCCGGCGGAGCTGGTGCTGCTCGCAGAACCGGCCGACACCGTAAGCCGGTTGGTCCCGCTGGTGCCCGCCGTCACGCGGTCCTCGGCGCTGAACCGGCCGACAACTCCCCAGCCCCCCGCGCCCGGTGAGCCCCTGCGGGCCGCTCATGTGCTGGCCTCCCTCGCCGAGCGGCTCGACCCGAGCACCGTGGTGGTCGAGGAAACCCCCTCCAGCCGCCCGGACCTGCACCGGCTGCTGCCCGCCAGAGCGCCGCTCGGCTTCCTCAGCGCGGCCATGGGCGGACTGGGCTTCGCCACGCCGGCCGCGATCGGCGTCCGCCTGGGCGCCCCTGACCGGCCGGTCGTGGCCGTGCTCGGCGACGGCTCCTCGCTCTACTCGATCCAGGCCCTGTGGAGCGCCGCCCACTACGGCATCGGCGTCCTGTTCGTCGTCCTCGCCAACGGCCGCTACGCGATCATGGACCGTCTCTCCGAACGCGAGGGCTCCGCTGCTCCGGCCTGGCCCGCCTTCACCGAACTGAGCGTGTCGACCCTCGCCCGGGGCCTGGGCTGCCCGGCCGAACGGATGGAGGACCACGCCGCGTTGCTGTCCGCCCTGGACAAGGTCCTGCCGTCACTTGCGGACCGGCGCGAGCCGCTCGTGCTCGAAGTCGCCGTCGAGGCCGACGCCCACTACTCCTCCTGACTCGCTGATCGGAAGGCACAGACCCGTGAAGGTCGTCATCATCGGAGGCGCCGGCGGTATCGGCTCCTCCGCCGCGTTCAACCTGCTCTCCGCGCAGGGGACGTACGAGATCGTGCTCGTCGACACCCGACCGAACATGATCACCAGCCACACCATGGACCTGGAGAACGCCCTCGGCCTCGGCACTACCGCCGACACCGTGCGCGGCGGCACCCCCGAGGACGCCCTCGACGCCGACGTGGTCGTCCTAAGCGCCGCCGTCCCGCTGCGGCTGAACTCCTCCCGGTCGGTCTTCCTCGCCGACAACGCGCGGATCGTGCAGGAGTGCCTGCGCCCGGTGCGGGGGGCCGGAGCGGACTTCCGCGGTGTGGTCCTCATGCTCACCAACCCGGTCGACCCGCTCCTGACCTGGGTGCACCGGCAGGGCTGGCTGCCCCGCGAGCGGCTGATCGGCTACACCCTCAACGACAGCCTCCGGCTGCGCACCGGCATCGCCTTCGCGCTCGGCGTCCCGGTGAAGGACGTCGGCGCCTGGATGCTGGGCGAGCACGGCGAGGGCCAGGTCCCGCTGTACAGCCGTATCACTGTCGGTGGCGAGCCTGTCGTCCTCAGTGGGGCGCAGCGCGCGGTGGCCGAGGAGTACGTGGACACCTGGTACACCAAGCACGTCGCCCTTGACTCCGGCCGCACATCCACCTGGACCACGGGGCTCGGGACCGCCCGCATCATCGAGGCGATGCACACCGGGTCCGGGACCGTCGTCCCCGCCTCGGTCGTGCTGGACGGCGAGTACGGCGTGTACGGCGCCAGCCTCACCGTGCCCGTCGAACTGCGGCCCGAAGGCGTGCGCCGCATCGTGACCTGGGACCTGTCGGCGGAGGAACTGGCCGGCATGAGCCGGGCCGCGACCCATGTCGAGGCAGCAGCCTCCGAACTCACCGCCCACCGCGCGACCCAGTTTTCCTGACCCGGCTCATCGCGTACCGACGACGTTACGCAGCAAGGAGATCATCCCCATGGCCATCGCCCGAAACCTGTTCATCGCCGGTGGAGACGTACCCGCAGCCTCCGGCCGGACCACCGACGACATCAACCCCTTCACCGGGGAGGTGTACGCCACCGTGGCGGCCGCAGGCCGCGACGACGTCGTGCGTGCCGTGGACGCGGCCCACGCGGCGTTCGAGGCATGGGCGACGACGACCCCCTTCGCACGGCGGGCCGTCTTCCTCAAGGCGGCCGACCTGCTGGACGCCCGGAGTGATGAGGTCGCCGACCTGATGGCACAGGAGGCGGGCGGCACTCGCCCGTGGGCGTACTTCAACGTGGCTCTGGCGGCGAACATCCTGCGCGATGCGGCGGCGGCCGTCACGGCGCCGCGCGGTGAGGTGCTCAACACCCAGGAACCAGGAGCACTGGGGCTGGCCGTGCGTGAACCGCTGGGCGTGGTCGCCGCATTCGCGCCCTGGAACGCGCCGGTCATCCTCGGTGTGCGGGCCGTGGCGGCGCCCTTGGCCGCAGGCAACACGGTCGTCGTCAAGGCCAGCGAGGACGCGCCGATCGCCTGCGGCCTGCTGGTCGCCGACGTGCTGCGGGAGGCCGGCCTGCCGGACGGCGTGCTCAACGTCCTCACCAACGCCCGCGAGGACGCCGCCGAGATCGCCGAGACGCTGATCGCCGACGAGCGGGTACGGGCGGTGAACTTCACCGGCTCCACGCGTGTGGGCCGCGTCATCGGCGAACTCGCGGCCCGCCATCTCAAGCCCGCCGTACTGGAGTTGGGCGGCAAGAACGCCGTCGTCGTCCTCGACGACGCCGATGTGGACTACGCCGTCGACGCCGTGACCTTCAGCGTCTTCATGAACGCCGGGCAGATCTGCATGTCCGGTGACCGGATCCTCGTACACGAGTCGCTGGCCGAGGAGTTCACCCGGAAGTTCACCGCCAAGGCGGCCTCGCTCCAGGCCGGCGATCCCGGGCATCCGCACACGGTGGTGGGGCCGCTGGTGAGCGCCCAGGCCGCACAGCGGGTGGCAGGGCTGGTGGCGGACGCCGTGGCCAAGGGTGCGAGGGTTCTCGTCGGTGGCGGCGAGCCTGAGGGCGCGGTGCACCCGGCGACCGTTCTCACCGGAGTGCCGAAGGGGGCGGAACTGTACGCCTCGGAGTCCTTCGGCCCCCTCTGCGTGGTCGAGACGTTCACCGACGACGATGCCGCGGTGGCCTTGGCCAACGACACCGAGCATGGTCTGACCTGCGGCATCATCACCGAGAACGCCACTCATGGGCTCACCGTGGCCCGCCGGATCCACACCGGGATCGTGCACATCAACGACCAGTCGGTGGCCGACGAGCCCCAGGCACCGTTCGGTGGGGCGAAGGCATCCGGGTACGGCCGCTTCGGTGGCCGCTGGGGGATCGAGGCGTTCTCCAACACCCGCTGGGTGACCATCGCCACCCAGCAGGCGCACTTTCCGTTCTGAACCACCCGGACGGCAGGCCGCGTTCTCAAGTAGGCGCGCGGCGCGATCGCGGCCCCGTCTTCTCGGATGGGGCCGCAATCGTTGCCCGTGTTCACCGGGTCGGGACGAACCCTCCCCGGACCGACGCGGCGCCGCCAGGACCCTGCGCGTCGACGCGGTAGCCGTCGCCCCCAGCAGTGCGCGCGGCGGTGCCGTTGTTGAACTGAGCGGCGAACTCGTGGCTCGCGGCCGGTACGGTGACGCCCGGCTTGAGGACCCAGCGGTAGACCAGCGCGCCGTCGGCCTCCTGGACGGTGACGGTGAAGTCGTCATTCGGCAGGGTCTGCCAGGTGCCGGTGTTCTTCACGGCGCCGGTCTGCACGATCCGGATCTCGATCGTGAGCGAGGTGAGCGGCTGGGTCGTCTTGAGGGTGAGGTTGCTCTGTGTCCAGTAGATGGTGCTGCGCGAATCCAGCGAGCCGGCTGACGACAGCGGTCCGTTCCGGGTCTCGTCGGCGGTCGGCGATGGACTGGTGGTCGGCGGAGTCGGGTGCGAGCTGCCCGGGGTGGTGGCCGGAGGCGGCGCCACAGGGGTCGGGCGGGTCGGCGTCGGTCGCGGGGAGCCGACGGCGGGGGACGGGGTAGCAGGCGTGGTCACGGTGGCCGACGGCGACGGCGACGGGCCCGTGACGATGGCGGCGACGGCGAGACCGCCGGTCGCCAGGACGCCGGCGGCGGCGAACCCGGCGAGCGCGACCCTGATCCCGGACCTCGCGAACGGCCGCGCGCGGTGCCGTACGGCCGGGCCGGCCATGCCGCGTTCCAGCCGGGCCAGCATCCGCGCACGGTCGGGCCGGTGGGCCTCGGCCGCCTCGCGCAGCTTATGGGCGATGTCCTCGTTCACCGGTTCCTCCTCCCTGCCACCAGGTCCCCGGCCGCTCCCGCGCCCAGTATCTTCACCAGCTCGGCCATTCCCTTCGAGGTCTGGCTCTTCACCGTTCCCACCGAGATGCCCAGCGCCACCGCCGTGTCCTTCTCCGACAGGTCGAAGGCGTGCCGCAGCACCACGCAGGCACGCTTGCGGAACGGCAGCCGGGCGAGCGCCGCGCGGACGTCCAGTACGGCCGCCATGTCCGGCCCGTCCACCTTCTCGGGGCCGCGGGACCAGAACAGCGTGATCCGGCGTCGCTCGCGCACCGCGCTGCGGATCCGTCCGCGCGCCAGGTTGGTCACCACACCGCGGGCGTAGGCCAGCGGGTGGTCGGCCTGCTGCAACCGGTCCCAGCGTTGCCACAGGGCGACCAGGGCATCCGCCGCGAGGTCGTCCGCCGCGTCGGTCTCACCGGTCAGGAGGTGTGCCAGACGGGCGAGTTCGGCATAGTGGCGTTCGAAGAATTCGTGGAACTCCGCGGACGCGTCGTCGAGGAGCATCCCTCCGTAGCCCTCTCCTGGCAATGATGTGTGCGTTGGTTGCACGTTGAACAACATCGAAGGCGCACCCTAACAGTGCCCGGCCCGGGACCGACCCGCGGTCGTGCCCATGGGGGACGGTCACCGCCAGGCATGCCGGCAGGCTGACGACCAGCGGCCCCGAGGGATGCCCGTGAGCGGTGCGCGCCCGCGCCACGGTGGCGCCGCTGCGTGTTTCGTTGCCCTCATGCCCGTCCATCCGATAGTTCGACTCGGTCTTCCGGCTCCCAGTTGCCGCCGAGGATCAGAAGGTTGCCGCCGCGACGTATGTTTCTCGGGCCGTCAGCGTTGCAGGGTGAGGATGCCCGGCCGCCACGGCAGCTGGTCGTAGGGGCCGCTCGCCGAGGGGGACTTGCCCTGGTAGAGGAATTGCAGGTTGCAGGGGTCGACGGTCATGGTCTGGTCGGGGTTGTCGCGGACCAGGTCGCCGTGGCTGATGTCGTTGGTCCAGGTGGCGCCGCTGTTGGCCTTGCTGGCGAAGGGGCTGCTCTCGCTCGCCGCCTGCGGGGTCCACGTACCGCCCAGGCTGGTGGCGGTGAACGAGCGGAAGTAGCGGCCGTTCGCCCCTATCGCCTCGACGATCATGAGGTACCGGTTCTGACCCTGGACCTTGTAGACCTGCGGCGCTTCGAACAGGTTGTTCGTCGTGTCACTCATGACCGTCGTGTACGACGAGCCGAAGCTGCCCGGGAAGTTCCCGATCGGCATGCTCGCCCGGTAGATCTTGCCGTTGTCACCGGCGAAGAACAGATACATGTTCTGTCCGTCGGCGATCAGGGTCTGGTCGATCGGGCCGGTACCGGAGCCGGAGATGCTGCCGGTGAACAGCGGCTTTGGCGCGGACCAGCCGCCCGGGTCGGTGGGGTCGCTCGACGTGCGGTAGACGAATGCCGACGCGCCCCACTGGGACGCCAGCACCCAGATGTTCTTGGGCGCGAAGTAGAACAGCGTGGGCGCCACCGCGGACTGGCTCATCCCGCTCTGCCTGGCCGACGCCATGTCCGACCAGTTCGTGAACGGGCCGAACATCATCGAGCCGTACGACGATCCCGAGACGTTCGACGCGTAGACCAGGTGCTTGCCGTTGTAGACCACGTCGGTGAAGTCCTTCACCGACACCCACCCGTTCGCCGGCTGCGCCAGCGCACCCGTCGAGGACCACCGGTAGGTCGACGGAAGAGCGCAGGTGCCGCCCGTCGAGGTCGACACCGGCGTCGGCGTCGGTGTCGACGTGGACGCGGACGACCTGAGGTTCCAGTGCTGGTTGGCGCCGCCGTTGGAGTCCCAGATCTGGACGGGGGTGCCGTTGGCGGTCCGACCGCCGGGGATCTCCAGCGCCCGGCCGCTGGCGACGTTGGTGAGGGTGTAGGAGCCGTCGCTGTTCCGGGCCGCCTTCCAGTGCTGGTTGGCGCCGCCGTTGTTGTCCCAGACGAGCAGCTTGGTCCCGTTGGCGGTCTGGCCGCCCGGCTCGTCCAGGACCCGGCCGCTGGCGATGTTGGTCAGCGTGTAGGAGCCGTCGCCGTTCTTGGTGGCCCGCCACTGCTGGTTGGTGGCGCCGCTTGCGTCCCACACCTGGAGCGGGGTGCCGTTGCCGTTCTGGCCTGCGGGCTCGTCGAGAGCGCGTCCGGCGGCCGCGTTGGAGAGCGTGTAGACGGTGCCGGAGGTGATGTCCCCGGCCGTCGTGGCGCCGCCCGCAGTGCCCCCGCCGCCGCTGCCGCCCAAGGTGGTGAGCACCGCGTCGTAGGCGGGCTTCTTGTTGCCGTTGTTGTCGAACAGCAGCGGGTTCTCGCCGGTGCGCCAGGAGTCGCTGTCGCGGATGCCCCACACGGTGATGCCGGTGCAGCGGGCGACGTCGAGGCAGTCCTGGACGGTGTTGGCGTACGCGGTCGCCGGCGCCTGCGCGATGTCCAGCTCGGTGATCTGGACGTCCACGCCGAGCGCGGCGAAGTTGGACAGGGTGGTCCGCAGGCTCGACGGCGGGCCGCCGGTGCCGAAGTGACTCTGGAAGCCGACACAGTCGATCGGCACGCCGCGGGACTTGAAGTCCTTGACCATGGTGTAGACGCCCTGGGTCTTGGCGTCGGACCAGTTCTCGATGTTGTAGTCGTTGTAGCAGAGCTTGGCCGCGGGGTCGGCGGCCCGCGCGGTGCGGAACGCCTCCTCGATGAAGCCGTTGCCCAGCACGTTCTGGAAGACCGAGCTGCGGTGCTGGCCGCTGCCGCCGTCGGCGAACGCCTCGTTGACCACGTCCCAGGCGTAGATCTTGCCCTTGTAGTGGGTCATCTCCTGGGTGATGTGGTTGTCCATCACACTGCGCAGGGTGGTGGGGTCGGTGAGGGAACTGACCCAGTTGGGCAGCTGAGAGTGCCAGACGAGCGTGTGCCCGCGCATCCTCTGACCGTGCGCGGTGGCGTGGCTGACGATCCGGTCCCCGGGCCCGAAGTTGAAGGTGCCGCGGGAGGGTTCGACGGTGTCCCACTTCATCTCGTTCTCCGGGGTGATCATGTCGAATTCCCGGTCGAGAAGGGTGGAGTACGTCGAGTCGCCGAGCCTGCCCGCAGGCACCGCCGTGCCGAAGTAGCGGCCGCTGCCGGCCGCCGCATCGGCGAGCACGGTCGGGGTGCCGGCGCTCGACGTCAATGCGGCCCGGGCGACCAGCGGTACGGCAGCACCCACGGCGGCGAGCACCGCGGCGGCGGCGATCAGGCGGCGGGTTGCCGGACGGCGGCGATGAGAGGGGTTCTGGTCTGGCAACGGCTTGTCTTTCTTGCGCGGTGGGCCTTGCTCCGGGACCCAGTTGCCTGCGAGTTGCCGCAACGCGCACAAAGGTTGCCGTGGTAGGGGAGGAAGTGTGGCAGGAGCCGTCCCTTGGCGTCCCGTCCACCGGTGGCATGGTGGTACGGGGCGGCGAGGACGCGCTGTGCGGGCACCGCACCGCTGTGGTGTCCGGCTCGGTCGTACAGGCCTCACCCACGCTGTCGTCGCGTGGTACCGCGATGCCGTTCATCGCGGGCGTGCACGCCGTCGTCAGCCACGACCGGGCCCGCCAGTGTCCAGCCCTCCGCCGTCACCTCGGCGTGCACCTCGCCCGGGGTGACCGGCTCGCCGCAGTGGGCGCAGGTCGGGCGGGGGGTGAAGTCGTGGTCGTGGTGGCGCAGCTTCATGGGTGGGGAGGTGGTCAGCCAGCGGTCCCCCCACCGCAGCAGTTCGCGGATGACGCCCATCAGGTCGCGGCCGGCCTCGGTGAGGTAGTAGCCGTCGTGGCGCGGCTCGTCGGGCAGCGGGCGGCGCTCCAGGACGCCGTCGGCGACCAGGCTCTTGAGCCGGGCGGACAGCCGGTCGGTGGGGGCGCCGGTGTTCTTGGCGATCTGGCGGAAGCGGTGGTTGCCGAAGGTGACCTCGCGGACGGCGAGCAGCGACCAGCGGTCGCCCACCACCTGAAGTGCGGCCGCGATCGAACAGGGGCGGCCGGGGACCTCGTACGGGTCGATGCGTTGTGTGGTCACGCTCCGAGTATCCCGCGTGGACTTTGAATCTCAAAGCTTGGGCAATGTCATGGCTCCCGCCCCTTTTGTGGTTTGAATCGCAAAACGCATCGTGCTTCGCTGTGCCCATGAGCTCATCGGTTTGGTTTTCAAAGCAGCGCTTGGCGTCGACCGTCATCCTCCTGGCGGTTTTCATGACCAATCTCGATCTGTGGATCGTCAACGTGGCGCTGCCTGCCATGGGCTCGTTCTTCGCCTCTTCCTCCGGCCGAGCGGCCACGCTGAGCTCCTTGTCCTGGGTGCTCAACGCCTACGCCATCGTCCTGGCGGCCCTCCTGGTCGTCGCGGGCCGCATCGGGGACCGGATCGGGCAGCGGCCGGTGTTCCTCGCCGGCGTCAGCGTCTTCACGCTCGCCTCGCTGGCCTGCGCCCTGGCACCGGACCTGGGAACCCTGGTGGCCGCCCGAGCCCTGCAAGCGGCAGGCGCCGCCGCCCAGCTGCCCACCTCCCTGGCGCTCCTGCTGGCCTCCGTGCCGGCCGAGCACCGCACCCGCGCCACCCGCAACTGGGCGGCCGTGGGCGGGCTCGCCGCCGCCGCGGGCCCCGTCGCCGGCGGACTGCTGGTCCAGGTCGACTGGCGCTGGGTCTTCGTGATCAACTTCCCCATCGGCATCGCCACCGTGGCCGCCGGACTGCGGGTCCTGCCCTCGACCACCCGCCGGGAACAGGGCCGCCTGCCCGACCTCACCGGCGCCCTGCTGATCACCCTGGCCATCGCCGCCCTGTCCGGCGCACTGGTCCAGGCACCGGACTGGGGGTGGCTGGACGCCAGGAGCCTTGCGCTGTTCGCTCTCGCGCTGGTCAGCGCCGCCGTCTTCGTCCGCCGCTCGCTCCAGCACACCCACCCGCTGTTCGAGCTGCCCCTGCTGCGCCTTCCGCAGTTCGGCGCCGCCAGCACCGGCACCTTCGTGTTCGGCATCGCCTTCGCCATCATGCTGTTGTCGAACGTCCTGTGGTGCCAGGAGATCTGGCACTGGAGCGCCCTGCGCACCGGCGTGGCCATGGTGCCCGGCCCCGCCCTGGTCCCCGTGGTCACCCTGCTCACCGCGCGCGCCGCGCAACGCCTGGGCCACGGGCCGCTGGTGACGACGGGCGGACTGCTCTTCGCCGCCGGAATGCTCTGGCGCGCCTGCTTCGCCTCTCTCGACGTCAACTACTGGCTCGACCTGCTGCCCAGTCAGGTCCTGGGCGGCGTGGGCGTCGGTCTGACGCTCGGCACCCTGGTCGCCGCCGGTGTCAGCTCCCTGCCCGGCCACCGTGCGGCCACCGGATCGGCCCTGGTCAACTCTGTGCGCCAGATATCCGCCACCGTGGGCGTCGCGCTCCTCGTCGCCATCGTCGGCACGCACGTCGGCCCCGCACAGCGGCAGGACTTCCGCGCCGCATGGCTGGTGGCGGCGGCGCTGAGCGTCGCCGCGGCTCTCGTCGGTGTATGGATCACCCGCACCGCCACCCGCACCCGCGAGGCCACCGCCTCGGCTCCCACTGCGGCCACCCCCCTGACCGAGCCGCGCTGAACCGTTTTGGGGCACCATCTCGGTTGCGCAGGCGGCATCGGTGCGCGAGCGTGTTGCCGCGACTGGGCTTGAGCACCTGGTGGAGATCACGATGACCATCATCACCACCTGTTCGCCGACCCGGTCGTCGCCGAGGCTGCCGCCGTGGCCGAAGGAGCGTGGCACCCCCTGTCCCACGCCGCCTGCGTCGGGCGTACGGCGATCGCCGCGGCCTCAGGTGGGCCGCGGCGACCGGTTTCGGGCTCTCACTACGGCTGGGGAACGACCGCGGAGGCGGGGGTGCGGGTGGCGCGCAGGCGCTGGGCGAGCAGGGCGAGGGCGCAGAGCGCGGCGACCGTTGCCGCGTAGGTGACGAACGTGTCCTTCAACCCTGCGTGGGTGGCGGCGATGCCTGCGATCACGGCCGGGATGCTGAAGGCCAGGTAGGAGATGACGAAGGCGACGGAGAGCAGCTCGCTGCGTTCGGCGGGGCGGGCTATGCGGGCCAGGGTGCCGAAGCTGGCGAGGGCGGAGCCGCCGAAGCCCACGCCGGCGATTGCGGTGCCGAGCGCGGCCGCGGTCAGGGAGTGCTCCTCCACGCCGGTCAGGGCGACGGCGGTGCCGGCCAGGAGCAGGGTCGCGCTGACGGCGAGGGTCCTGCCGACGGGCCAGCCGCGCAGGGCGAGAGCGGTGAGGAAGGCGGGGCCGGTGAGCAGGGTGACCACGAGTCCGCCGACGACGTGACTGGAGAGGCCGAACAGTCCGACGGCGACGGACGGGCCCAGGGAGAGGTAGAGACCGCCGAGCGCCCAGCTCGCGATGAGGATCGGGACCAGGCTCAGCAGGTCGGCCCGCAGGTGCGGGGCGATGCGCAGGCGGGGCTGAAGCGAGCGGGCGGCGCCGGGGCGGCGCAGCGAGGTCTCGGGCAGGGCCGACAGGAGGGCGCCGGCGATGACGAGGGCGGCGAGCAGCAGGACGTAGACGAGCCGGGTGGGGTGCGGGCCGTACTCGATGAGGAGGCCGCAGCCGAGCGAGCCCAGTCCGAGTCCGAAGGTGGGTGCGGTGCCGGTGACGAGGCCGGCCCGGTGCGGGGCGTGCGCGGGGTTGAGGTCGGAGAGGGCGGCGCCGATCGTCGTCATGGCGGCCCCGGTGGCGATGCCCTGGATGAACCGGGCTGTCAGTAGCAGGCCGACGTTGCCCGCGGTGAGGAACAGGACCATCGAGAGGGCTTCGAGGGCGATGGCGGAGAGCAGGACCGGGCGGCGGCCGAGGTGGTCGGAGAGGGCGCCGAGGACGAGCAGCGCTCCGATCATGCCGAGCACGTAGACGGCGAACACCGTGGTGAGGGTGGTGGCGGAGAAGTGCCATTCCTGCTGGTAGACGACGTAGAGGGGGGAGGGCGCGCTGGAGGCGGCCATGAACAGCACGAAGACGACCGCGAGGGAGGCGAAGGCGACGGGACGGCTCAGCCGTCGTCGCCTCTCCTCCGGCGGCGACGCGTGGTCGGTGGTCGGCGGGGTGGGCTGGAGCTGGGACGGGGCGGGACCGGACACGACGCGACTCCAAATGCAGTGATCGATGCGTTTAGGACGCTACCACTAACGCAACGATCAGTGCGATAATTTCCCCATGGCTGAATCGTCGACCCAGGTACGTCCCGGTGGCCGCTCCGCGAAGGTGCGGGCGGCCGTCCACCGCGCCGTCGCGGAACTTCTCGCCGAGGAGGAAGCGGAGACCCTGACCCTGCCCGCCGTGGCCGCACGCGCGGGCGTCCACCCCACCACCCTGTACCGGCGCTGGGGGTCCATCGCCCAGCTGCTCACCGACGTCGCCACCAGCCGCTTCACCGACGACCTGGTCGTCCCCGACTCCGGCTCCCTCGAAGGCGACCTCCAGCGCTGGCTCGCCGACGTGGCCACCGACGTCGCCGACCCGGACACGCTCGCCCTCATGCGGGCGACCATCGGTTCCGGTCCGGCGGGCGGCTGCGCCTGCGTCGAGGACCGCCACCGCCAGCTCGGCGCGATCATCCGGCGCGAACAGGACCGCGGGGGAGCGGCACTCGACGTCGAGACCGCGGCGGACTTCCTCCTCGGCCCGCTCTACTACCGCGCCGTCTTCACCTCCGAGCCCGCCTCCGCGGACTGGGCCCGCACGCTGGTGTCCACGTATCTGGCGACGCTGCGGACGTCGTGAGGCGCGGGGGCGCGGCGAGGCAGATGCGTCTCGCACAGGCGGCCCTTTCGGCCCCAAGGGCGGCACCGCCGGGCCACTGCCCAACGCACGGTAGATGCCTCGTGGGCGCGACCCGGAAGTCCACCGCCGGACCACCGCGGAGGCCCTTGCGCGCCTTCGCGTTGGCGTGACCCCGCGGTGGGCCGTGGCGGCCCGCGGCAGCGCGAGCCGAGCCTGCCACCGGGTGCGCACCGGGCGGGGTCGAGGTGAGTGGCGCGTTCTCAGCGCTTGTTGGCCCTTCCGTCGTCGGTCGGGCGGCGGTGTGCGCGGGAGGGTAAGGGCGTGACCGACTCGCCCCACACGTAACACCTGGCTGCTCCGGCGTGGACCGCACTGGCACGACCTTGCTGGTCGGCCTGTGTGCCCCAGTCACGTCACCCGCGCCGAAAACAGCCTCGCACTCGATGCCGACGGCCTCTGGCCGTTGCCCGGTGCACCCCCTTGCCCCGCGTGCCCTCGACGAACCAGGAACCTCCCATGCCCAACGATGTGACGGACTCCGCGCAGACCCCGGTGCGTGCTGAACAGCAGAGCCCCGGCTACTGGCGGGTCACCTTCGACAATCCGCCGTTCAACCTCTACGAGCCCGAGGTGGAGGCCGCTCTCGTCGCGATCGTCGACCGGCTCGCGGCAGATACCGGAGTCAAGGTGGTCGTCTTCGACAGTGCCCTTCCCGACTTCTTCATGGCCCACCTGCACCTGGGCCGCATCGCCGAGTTCGGCGAGGGGATGCCCACCTGGTTCCACCTCGTCGACAAGCTGGCCAACGCCCCCTTCATCACGGTCGGTTCCCTTCGGGGACGGGCACGCGGCATAGGCAACGAGTTCCTGACCGCGCTCGACGTCCGGTTCGCCAGCCGGGAGAAGGCGGTGCTGAGCCAGCTCGAGATCGGCACCGGCATCATCCCCGGCTGCGGGGGCATCCAGCGTCTGGTGAGGCTGACCGGTCGCTCCCGGGCCCTGGAGATCGTGGCCTCGGGGGAGGACTACGACGCGGACACAGCCGCGCTGTACGGCTGGGTCAACCGAGCCGTCCCGGACGCCGAACTCGACGCGGTGGTCGACCGGTTCGCCCGCCGCGTCGCCTTCTTCGACTCCGAGGCCCTGCGCGCCGTCAAGGAGATCGTCAACGAGGACGCCCCGTTGCACGGCGCCGCCGAACTGGCGTCCACGCACCGGCGTTTCGCCGAACTCCTCGCGCGCGACTTCGTCCAGCAGCGCCTGCAGGCGTCGGGCAAGGCGAGCCCGGAAGCCGTCTACGACCTGGAGCTGAACATGGGCGAGCGCTTGGGCCCGCGCCAGTAGTCAGGTCACCGATCCCGGACGCGCCCGCCACCCCTTCTCTTCTTCCTTTCTTCTTCTTGCAGTTCAAGCCGCCTGGAGGCGATTGCCATGGCCACCTCGTCCCCGTCCAGCCAGATGACCACGCCCAACCTCCAGGTGGAGGCCGCTGACGGCGTCACCTACCGCTACCGCCGCTTCGGCCGGACCGACGGGACCACCCTGCCGCTGGTCTGCCTTGTGCACTTCCGGGCCAACCTCGACAACTGGGACCCCGCTTTCGTCGACGCCCTCGCCGTCGAACGCGAAGTCGTCCTGGTGGACCTGGCAGGTGTCGGCGGCTCCACCGGTACCACCCCCAACACGGTGGAGGAGATGGCGTACGGTGCCATCGCCTTCCTCGACGCCCTCGCGCTGCACCGCTTCGACCTGCTCGGCTTCTCCCTGGGTGGCTTCATCGCCCAGGAGATCGCCCTCTTCCGCCCGTGGCAGGTCCGGAGGCTGATCCTGGCCGGCACGGCTCCGCGGGGCGGGCGGAACATCCACCTCTACACCGCGGGCGCCATCCGGGAGGCGGCCTTCGACGACGCCCCCTCCGCGGCCAACCTGCTGACCCTCTTCTTCGAGAAGAGCGCCTCCAGCCAGGCCAAGGGCAAGGAGTTCCTGGGCCGCCTGGGCGAGCGCACCGCCGAGCGGGACACCCCTGCGGACCTGGCCGTGCGCGACGCTCAGCTCACCGCCATCTCGGCGTGGGGCGTGCGTGACGACTCCCGCTTGCAGCGCCTGGCCTCCATCCACCAGCCGGTCCTGGTGGCCAACGGCGACAACGACGAGATGGTCCCCACCGAGAACACCCACCTGCTGGCCGAGCACCTGCCCAACGCCACGTTGAGCATCTACCCGGACGCCGGACACGGCTTCCTCTTCCAGTACCCCGCCGATTTCGCCCGCGAGGTCAACGCCTTTCTGGGCGCCTGACCGGCCCTGCGTCGCCCGTTCGTCCGGGTGCGCTGCGACTACGCAGAGGCGTTCCGGGGCAGCCGACGGACGCGCCAAGGGCGTCCACTTCCCCACCGTGGGCGCGGGCGCGGGGGCGATGGGTGTGGAGTTCACCTGTGTGCGGCACAGCTACGGCGTGCGCGTGACCGTCGTGAAGGGCATCCGCGAATCAACCTCTGAGCCCCCGCCCCACCTGCACCGTCAGCGTGCCGCGGTCATGGCCGTAGCCGACTCGGATTCCGCGGCCGCCGTGGTCGAGGCCTGGAACGTCCTGCGGTAGGCGAGGGGTGAGACACCGAGTTCGGCGTTCATGAGCTGGCGCAGCGAGGCCGCGGTCGCGAAGCCGATCTCGCCCGCGATCCGGTCGATGCTCATGTGGCTTGATTCCAGCAGGTGCCGGGCGCGGTCGAGACGCTGCTTGATCAGCCACTGGCGGGGCGTCACCCCGGTCTCGTCACGAAAGCGGCGGCTGAAGGTGCGCAGGCTCATATGGGCGTGCTGCGCCAGCTGCGGCAGGGTGAGCGGCTCGCCCAGGTGCTCCAGCGCCCACTGACGGGTGGCGGAGGTGGAGTCGGAGTCTTCGTCCGGGATGGGACGTTCGATGTACTGCGCCTGTCCGCCCTCCCGGAAAGGAGGCACCACGCAACGTCGAGCGGCGGTGTTGGCGAGGCGGATCCCGTGGTCGAGGCGGATCAGGTGCAGGCACAGGTCGACGCCCGCGGCGGCGCCCGCGGAGGTCAGCACGTCGCCGTCGTCGACGAAGAGCACGCCTTCGTCGAGACGGATATGGGGGTACCAGCGGCGGAACAACGGTGCGCACTCCCAGTGCGTCGTGGCGGTACGGCCGTCGAGCAGTCCGGCCGCCGCCAGGACGAAGCCACCCGTGCAGATCGAGGTGAGCCGCGCGCCCGGACGCACCCGGGTGAGCGCGGCGGCGACGGGTGCGGCCAGTTCCCGGGTGAGCCGGGTCGGGTCGGTGGGCGCGATGACGACGGTGTCGGCGCTTTCCAGCAGCTCGGGCCCATGGCGTACGGCGAGCGCGAACCCGGCATTGGTCTCCACCGGCTCGCCGTCGGCCGAGCAGACTTCCACCTCGTAGTGGCCTTCGACGGCGCCCAGGATGCGCGCGGGGATGCCCACCTCGAAGGGGTAGGCGCCGTCCAGCACGAGGACGGCGACGCGATGGGGGCGAGTGTCGGCGCTCATGGCGCAATTTTAGCGGACCGCATCAATCGTGCCATGCGGCGGGATCGTCGGGTGGCGCGGACGGGCACGGCAGCCGACCGCACTCTGGTCCAGACCGGAAGCGTCAAAGGATGTAGGAACAGATCAGCTGCACCCCCTGAATCGATCGGAAAACAAAGACGCCGGAGACGTCGAACCGGACCCCAGCGCTGCCGTCAGCAGTTTCTCGCCAGGGGGTCATAACTCAACTGTCTTCGGCTTCAGTTGTTGACGACTGACACGGAGAGGACTACAACCCGAGAGAGCGCTCACACATCTGCTGTTGCTCCACCCCCACACACGCCGAACCGGCCAGGAGACCCGCATGCAGAGTTCCGTCAGCGCGCCCGTCCACAGACCACCCAGCGGTGTCACACGCGCCCGCGTGGCCGTGGGCCTGGTCGTCGTCCTGATCGCCGCCTTCTTCGCGGCCCTGGCACCGTCACCCGCCCACGCCGCCGACCAGTTGCTGTCCCAGGGCTGGCCCGCCACCGCCTCCTCGACCGAGAACGCCACCTTCCCCGCGAGCGCAGCCGTCGACGGCGACGCCGGTACCCGCTGGTCCTCCGCCTTCGCCGACCCGCAGTGGATAAGCGTCGACCTCGGATCCGTCCAACTGCTCAGCCGCGTCGACCTCACCTGGGAAGCCGCCTACGCGACCGCCTTCCAGATCCAGACCTCCACCGACGCCGACACCTGGACCACCGTCTACTCCACCACCACCGCCACCGGCGGCACCCAGCACGTCACCGTCTCCGGCAGCGGCCGCTACGTGCGCCTCCACGGCACCGCGCGGGGCACTCCGTACGGCTACTCGCTGTGGGAGTTCCAGGTCTACGGCCCCGGCGGCACCACACCGCCGGACGACTTCTGGGGCAGCACCGGCGACATACCCCCGGCGAGCAACGCCGTCGAGGTCAAGATCCTCAACCGGACCAACGGCAGGTACCCCGACAGCCAGGTGTACTGGAGCTTCAACGGCCAGACGCACTCCATCGCCGAGCAGCCCTACCTGGACATGCCGGCCAACTCCGCGGGCCGCATGTACTTCTACCTCGGCTCACCCAACGGCCCCTACTACGACTTCATCGAGTTCACGGTCGGCAACAACGTCTTCAACGGCAACACCACCCGCGTCGACGCCTTCGGTCTGAAGCTGGCGATGCGCCTGCACACGAAGGACGGCTACGACGTCGAGGTGGGCGAGAACCGGCAGACCTTCGCCGAGGACCGCGCCACCACGTTCCAGCGCTTCACCGACGCCGTACCGAACGAGTTCAAGGTGCTGGCCCGTTCCCAGGCCCCGTACCGCATCATCGCTCCTGGCAGCGACCCCAGCTTCCGCGCGGGTGGAGCCAACGCCGCCTACTTCACCTCCTACGCCCAGTCCGTCGGCGTCAACGCCGCCACCTCCGACATCTTCGGCTGCGCCGCCTCCCTGGCGGGCAACCCCGACATGTGCGCCGCCCTCAACCGCCATGTCGCCACCCTGCCGGCATCCCAGCAGTCCGACCCGGCCCAGTTCTACAAGGCGGCACCGGCCAACTACTACGCCCAGTTCTGGCACGACAACGCCATCAACCACCTCGCCTACGGCTTCCCCTACGACGACGTGGCCGGCCAGTCCTCGTTCGTCTCCCACGCCAACCCGCAGTGGCTCCTGGTCGCGGTCGGCTGGTAGCCGAGGTGCCGCGCGAGCGCCTGACCGTCGTCACCTCGGCTCCGGCAGCACGGGGTCGGTCTCCCGGGCGACTTCCACGATGCCCTTGATCAGCAGGCGGGTGCTCGCGGACGGTGGCCGGTCGGCGAGTGCGGTGATCCCGATCTCGCACGGCACGGTGTCCAGCGCCAAGGGCAGCATGTCGAGCAGTGGGTCCCGTGCGCCGATCAGCATGGGCAGGGGAGCGACGGCGTCGGTCTCCAGCAGAACCGCTGCGGAACCTTCCCTCCGTACCCCTGTACGTGCGGGTTCCGAAACCGGAATCAGGAGACACCGTGCTCGTTTCACGGAAAGCGGCGGGAATTCTCATCATAGGTGGAGCAGTGGCGACCACCCTGGCCTCTCTCCTCTACCCCGCCATGCTCGGAGTCCAGAAGGTCAACACCGCGCAGGACCGGGTCATCGCCACCCCGTCAACCGGGGCGCTGACGGAAGCCGACCGGGACTTCGTGGTCAAGGTGCGCGCCGCCGGGCTGTGGGAGAACCCCGTCGGGGCAGAGCTTCGTGTCCCGGTTGAACGCGGAGAGGGGCGAGCAGTTCGACACCGACATGGTCACCGTCGTGCGCCCGGCGAACGGCCAGATCCTCACCACGGTCTCGAGTGTCCGCTCCACCACGAAGAACTCGCTGATCCGAGCCCTCGCCGCCCAGGCCAACGACACCGTACTGGACCACATCACAGTCATGGAGAAGACCGGCCTCGTCGACTTCGACCAGGTCCCCGTGCAGGAGACCACCCCGCCCGGACTCCCGGCCCAGGACCTCACCCCGCCGCCTCCGGTCGTAGGCCGGCCACAGGTCTCCCTCACTCCGTTGGCGAACAGCACGGTCTCGCCGACGCGGCGGTGAGGGCGCGCACACCGCCGCTTCCGCCGGTCTGACGACCCGGTCCAGCCACGGTCGCACGGCGTCGCGCATGGGCACGCCGTTCGAGCAGAACTCGGACGCCACCGCGGCTGCGGCGTCCCGCGCTCGGTGAAGCTTCGCCGCTCCGCGAGCGCGGGCGCCCCTGCCCCGCCGTGATCAGAGTTCCTGTGGGACCAGCCCATGGCCGACGAGGGACCGGTACCGATGCATCGGCCCCCCATCGGTCTTGCCACCCGGCAGGCGAGTGACCGGCCGGCCTGCGTCCAGCTCGTCGTGTGAGCCCCCTTGCCCCTACTGCTCGTTGCCTACGGCCGACTGGGCTGGTGGACGGGGTCAGAGCAGCGTCTGCCCGTAGTCCCACCAGCGTGTGGCGATCAGCGTCACGATGACCAGGTACCAGGTGACGGGCACCGCCCAGTGAAACTCCAGCACGCCCGCGACCACTCCTCGGGGCGCGCGAATGATCCCGTGCCGGACGTTGTGCACGGTGGTGTACCAGAACGCGGCGATGGTGGCCGCCCAGGCCAGGCAGCACCACAGACACAACGCCCCGATCTGGTAGAGCGCCTGAGTCATCAGCCACATGCAGAAGCCCGCACCGAGCAGCGTGCCTGCGTTCAACCCCAGCCAGAACCAGCGGCGAAAGCGGGCGCCGGCCAGCAGCGCGAAGCCGACGGCGATGACCACCGGATAGGCGAGCAGGCCGAGCAGCGGGTTGGGGAAGCCGAACACGGAGGCCTGGGCGCTCTTCATCACGCTGGTGCAGGACAGGATCGGGCTGAGATTGCACGAGGGCGAGAACTGCGGGTCCTGCAACAGCTGGAACTTGTCGATGGTGATCACGAATGACGCCAGGGCACCGAGCCCGCCGGAGATGATCAGCAACCAGGCGAAGGCGCGGGAGGCGCCGGTGGTACCCGCCGGCGTGTTCTCCCGTTCTCGGCTGCCTCGACGACTCCTGGTGGGCAGGTGCCGCACGCGACTGGTGGTGTCGGTCATCGGGATGTTCCTGCCTCGTGGGTGTGGGGGGTGGACCCTGGGCCCGGGGTGGTCGAAGGGGCGCCGCCGCCGCGCGGACCACGAGGGTCATCCGGGTCCGGCGCGACGCTCATGCCTTCGCGCAAAGCGCCCCGCGGCCATACGACCTCGACCGGGACGCCGTGCGCACGGGCGTACGCCACCAGATGCGCGGTGGCATCCCGTCCGCTGGACGGCGAGCCGTCCCAGACGGCCAGCAGCTGCCGACACCCCGTGATCATCTGCTCGTCCGCGCCGACGCACGCGTCGCGGTCGGCCGGGTCGTAGGCCAGCAGGCGAGCTTGCTGGGCGAGCTCCAGCAGTTTCCCGGTCGGAATCCGGTCGCGCTGAGGCAGCAACGCGGGCACCAGGCCCTGGGTGGGCGTCACCACGACCAGCTGGCGCCCCGCCGCCCGAGCTGCCCGCCCGAACGCCAGTGGCACACCGGCACCCGCGCGCACCACTGCCGACCTGTGTGCGAACTGCTGCTCCAGCCGTGCCCGCAGCTCAACCTCCACCAGCGTCAACGTGTCCGCAGCCAGGTCGGCGTGGCCTACCGCCGTGATCATCGTCCCGCTCACCTCCTCGTTCCACGGAGCTCTCGCTCGCCCGTCACCGCGTGCTGTACGGCCCCCGCCACCCCCCGGTGCACGCGACCGCCAGTCCGAGCCCAGGGGCGGGATTCAAGCTGCACCGGCACCGCCGCGGGACCAGTGAAGACAGTGCGCCCGACCGGCTACAAGGGCCGAACGGCCCTGGTGACGCGCGTTCGATGCACATGTCACGGAAACGGTCGGGTCTGCGGCCCGGTTGCTGCTCGCGTGGAGTCGACCTCGACGTGTGTCCCAGAGCCCTGGGCGGCTGCTATGAGCTGAGCGAAAAAGGTCTGATTCGCAGCCGGCCGCGCGGGAGTCTCCGCTGGTCGATCACCCTCGATGTCGTCAACCTCCCTTGTTGCAGGCGCAATTGACAGGGGAGGAAGCTGGCACGTGCCTCTCGGCGAGCCTGAGGGGACGGGCTTCGTGACAATCGAAGTGGGGGGCGGGCGCATGAAGTGGCGTCGTTCGGCGAAGTCTGGTGCATCCTCTGGCGGCCCGGACCCGGACCCGGACCCGGACCCGGACCCGGACCCGGACCCGGACCCGGACCCGGACCCGGACCCGGACCCGGACCCGGGCACGGGCGTCGCGACCAGGGACCTTCAGCTACGGGTCGCGCAGCTGTTCTCGCAGGCGCAGGCGCAGGCGCAGGCGCTGATGGTCGGTGGTCTGTCGGCAGACGCGGCGCCGCTCCACCAGGAGGCCCGGAGGCTGATGTACGTGGTGGTCGGGCGGGACCCCGGCGACCGGGAAGCCAAGCGGATGCTCGGTAGCGTGCTGTACGGACTGGGCTCGACGCTGCTCAGCACAGAGCAGCCGGACGAGTCGCTCGCCGCGCTCACGGAGTGCGCCGACGTCTACGAGGAGCTGCGCGAGCTGGGCGAACCCGGCATGCCACCCCTCATCGCCGATGTCCACGCCCGCAAGGCGCTGGTGCTGGCCCAACTGGGGCGCGGAGTCTCCGCCGTCATCGAGGCGGACCAGGCGGTCATGACGTACCTGGACCTCGGCGCGGGCGGAGGCGACTCACCTCTGTTCCTGGACCTTGCCCGGGTGCTCAGTCTGAACGCGAGCGTCCTGTACGACTACGGCGACTGCGACCTCGCCGTCTGTTCGGCGGACTGGGCGGTCCGCTTCTACCTTTCCAAGGCCGAAGCGATCAACAACGCCCCACTGGCTGAATCCCTCATGCACGGACGGTACCTGCGGGGTTCCGCCGCAATCGCCGCACGGGTGCACACCCGACAGGGCCGGCACGAGATCGCCCTCGCCGTCGGGGCGACGGAGGTGCACAGCGCGAGGGCGATGGCCCGGACGAACGCCCCCGCGGATCTAGAGCACCTGGTGACCGCGCTCGTCCACCACGGACTGAATCTCCGTGAAGCGGGTCGCGGCGCCGAAGGCGAGGGGCTCGTCAGGGAGGGCCGCGAACTCGCCCCCTCGACCACTGCCGAAGCCACCCGGGCCTGGCAGTCCCTGACCGCGCAGGGCACCGCGAGGCCGCCTTCGATGTCCTTCGCCGCCGCACTGGCAGCCGCGGCAAGCAAACTCGGGGACGACCGGGTGCCGTCGGTACTGCGCGACCTCGCCTTCGATCCGGCGGACAGGGCGACGACCATGGTCCCCTCGCTGCGCTGCGAGGGGCAGACCGCACCCGCGACAGCGACGCTGCTGGCAGGACTCGTCGTCGATCTCCTGGACGATCCGGACCCGTACAGCGCCCGGGAGGCCGGCCTCCTGGGGCGCGAGGCCCACTACCTCTTCGCTGCGGCTTCCCGGGCACAGGTGCTCTCCATGCGCTTGCAGTTCCATGACTTCGGGGCCACGTGGGCCCGGATGCTGCTGGCACTCATTCCCGCCTTCGAAGCCGGGCCCGGAGGTGCGGTGATCGCCACGGACCTGACCGGCTGGCTCGCGGGCATCACCCTCCGGCTCCAGCCGTTCGCCCTGGTGGACCAGGCGACTGGCCGGCTCGTCGAGGAGTGCCATGCTCTCGTGGAACGCCTGCTGCCTTGACGCCCAGTGACCGAGGCGAGGCGGTTGGTCCGCGCGGCGAGGACACTGATGCCGGAGGCGTCGGAAGGGTCGGCGCGGTCCGAAAAGCACTGTGCACCTACGGGGCGCAGCATGTCCGTACCAGGACCGTGTCTCGCTCCGCGTCGAGGAACGGTGACACCGCCAGGATGGCTCTTGGTGACCGCCTCGACAAGGAGGACGGGGGCCGCGGTGGGGGAGGGGCTGCTCACGATGCCGTCACGACTTTTGCGCCGGCGGTCACTCCCGTGCCGCGCACCTCGACGAGGCCGCCCGCGAACATGCCCGTCGTCACCGCGATCAGCGTGCCGTTGGGGCGCTGTACTGCGTACCCGCCCTCCCGCAGGGCGACCAGTGCACCCACGGGCACGGCGAGCACGCCCTTGCGCGTGGTGGTGTCGAACCGCACCTGCACCGCGGCCGCGTCCAGGCTCCGCAGGTCCTTCGCCCGGTTCGCCACCACGGTCACGTCGATGGTGGCCGGTCCGGTCTGCTGTGCGGACTCCTCGGCGGAGCCGCCCCGCACGGTGCGGCTGAGCGCCTTGACGGTGCCGGGAATCGTTCTGCCGTCGGGCAGGGTGATGGCAGCGCTGTCTCCGGATGTGACGGTGCCCAGGTCGGTCGCCTCCATCGCGACGGTGACGGTCTTGGCGGCGGAGGTGTAGGTGAGCAGCGTGCCCTCGGCCGCATCGCCCGGTTGCGCCTGGACCGAGTCGACGCGCACCGGGCCGGGCAGGACCACGGCCCGGCCGGGGGCGAGGGTACCCGTGGCGGCCTGCCCGGTGTCGTGCTGCCACCGTTGGAGAGCGGCCGCGAGAGCGGGCGTGAACTCCTCGCCCTCATCGTCGTCACCGGTGTTCCTGGGCCCGGCGACGGGGCCCGTGTCGTAGCCGAGGGCTCGCAGGTTGTCCCCGAGGACACTCACGTCGTGGCCACGTACCCCTCGCTTGGCGAGGGGGCGGAAGAAGGGCGTGTCACCGAAGAAGACCGGGACGGGCCGGTCGTCGATCCGGTACAGCGCCTTGCCCCTGACCGCTCGGGTCCCCGGCTTCGGCAGCCGGGTGACGATGCCCTGGCCCGCGCCCTTGAGAGCGTGCGGTGTGCCGAAACCGAGGGTGCCCGGCAGGGTGCGGCTGTCGGAGAGGTCGGTTCGTGTGATGGTGGCGGTCCGCACCGGTTCGTGGGCGGAGGGCCTGGTCGCGTGTCCGGAGTGGACGTCGCGCCACGCATAGGCGCCTGTGCCCGTGACGCCTGCGACCAGGACGACGCTGAGCGCGATGACGCCCTTACTGCGTCGGGCCACGGAACGCCTCCAGGGTGCAGCTCTTGTCGACCTCGCTCTGCCGGGCCGCACTCATCGTGGTGTTGCCGTCGTAGGTCCAACCGGAGTTGTCCGGCAGCGCCTTGACCTTGAGCCCTTTGCGGTTCAGGCACTTCACGTAGGCGCGGTAGTCGTCGTCGTAGTGCGGGTTCGTCGCCTGGTCCAACTCGGGTGGCTGCAAGGGCAGTTTGTTCGCGCAGGCCTTGGTGGCGGCCTTGGCCGTGGCGCTGTGGTCGGAGTCGTCGACGGAGTCCGGGCCGCGTGCCGTGAGCATCTTGTGCCCGTGTTCCTTGAGGCACGCGGCGTAGAGGTGCCAGTAGCGGTTCTTCTCCTCCTCCGAGCTGTCGAGCCGCAGTTGAGGGCGGCCGTCGTCGTCGGACGGCGTGGCCTGTGCGCTCGCGGGGGCGTCGGGGGCGTCACTGTGCAGGGACGCCACCTCCTGCCGCGTCGTACCGTTGCCGTCGGAGTCGCCCGAACCGGCGCAGCCGGTGAGCAGGAGGGCGCCCGCGACGAGGGCGAGCGCGCCCGCCAGGCGGCGGTGGACCGTGATGTCGAAGTGGTTCATGCGCCACATGGTCCGCGCCGGATGTCGGGAAACGGTCGGCAACCGATGCGGGTCCGTTGCGCCCTCGGTGCTCCTGCGGCCACCGCACACCCACCGTGCGCCGACGACTTGGCGACGGGAACGGCACATCTGCTCCCTACCTTCGTGGCCGTCCGTTCCACGAGTGACAGGAGAGCCACCTCATGGCATCCCGCCCGTTCCTGCGCTGCGTCACCGTCGGCGCCCTGTGCGCCGGCCTGTTCGGCGCCGCACCCGTCGGCGCGAGCCCCCGTCTCCCGGGTCCGCCGGTGGTCACGGCTCAGCGCGTCATGCCGTACCTGAAGGACCTTCAGTCGATCGCCGACCGCAACGGCGGCAACCGTGCGCACGGGACCTCCGGTTACCGGGAGTCGGTGACCTACGTGAAACGGGTGCTGGACCGTGCCGGTTACCGCACGGCCCTCCAGCCGTTCCCGCACGACGGCGCGACGGGCTACAACCTCATCGCCGACTGGCCGGGCGGGGACACGCGCGAGACCGTGCTGGTGGGAGCGCACCTCGACAGCGTCCCGGCCGGTCCCGGCATCAACGACAACGGTTCCGGCTCGGCCGCCGTCCTCGCGACCGCGGTCGCCGTCGCCGAGGCCCACCCGCACACCGGGCGCCACCTCCGGTTCGCCTGGTGGGGCGCGGAGGAGGGCGGTCTGTTCGGTTCGGCGCACTACGTCAACGCCCTGTCTCCCGACCAGCGTTCCTCGGTCCGCGCCTACCTCAACTTCGACCAGGCCGGCTCCCGCAACACCACGACTTGGCTGGTCACCCATGACCCGGCGGAGTCCGAGGGTGCCCTGGAGGCGACCGAGGCCTTCGAGAGGTACTTCGCCGCCCGCTCGATACCGACCTTCGACATCGGCGACACGGGCTCGGACGACCGTTCCTTCGCCGCCGCGGGCATTCCCGTCGCCGGTTTCACCACCGGCATCTCCGACTGCATTCACAGCGCCTGCGACGACATCCACAACGTGGACCCGGCCGTGCAGACCGCCAGCACCAACGCCGTGCTCGACGTCACCTGGCAGCTCGCCGTCGCGAAGGCCCGCCGATGAGGCGGCTCATGGTCCCTCCGCTCGCGGCCCTCGCCCTGTGCGTGCTCACCGGGATGGCGCCCGCGTCCGCGGCCGACGGCGGCGCCGGCGTGGGGGACCCGTACTTCCCCACGGACGGCAACTCCGGCTACGACGTCGCCCACTACGACGTTCACATCGCCTACGATCCGGCCCATCCCAACCACCTCACCGGGGACACCACCATCACCGCGCGCGCCCTGGCGGATCTGGGCCGATTCCACCTGGACCTGACAGGGTTCGACGTGTCGTCCGTGACGGTCGACGGCCACAGCGCCCGCACCGTGCGGCGCGAGGGGGCGCACGAGCTCGTGATCACTCCGGCGCGCGAACTGCGCAAGGGCGCCGACTTCTCCGTCCGCGTGCGGTACTCGGGCAAGCCGGTCGGCGAGGGCTGGCACCCCATGGCCGACGGCGGCGTCTCCATCAGCGGCGAGCCGCACTCCGCCACCACCTGGTACCCGGCCAACGACCACCCCTCCGACAAGGCCACCTTCCGCCTCACGGCCACCGTCCCCGACGGCTGGAGCGCCGTCGGCAACGGCCGGCCCGGCCCGGTGACCCGGGACGGCACGGGCCGGCGCACCTTCCGCTGGTACGAGGACCGCCCCCTCACCACCTACGCCAGCACGGTGGCCGTCGACCGGTTCACCGTGCGCACCTCCGCGCTGCCCGACGGCACCCCGGTCGTGAACGCCTACAGCCCCGACGCGCTGATCGACCCGGACGCCGAGGCGCTCCAGGAGGACATCCTCGGCTTCCTGGCCGCACGGTTCGGCCCGTACCCGTTCTCCTCGGCGGGTGCCGTCGTACTGAGCGGCCCCTCCGGCACCGGCCCGGTCGACCTGGAGACCCAGAGCCGCCCGACGTACGACTCGGGACTCTTCGACGTCGCGATGGTGCACGAGATCGCCCACCAGTGGTACGGCGACAGCGTCTCCTTCACCGACTGGCGTGACGGCTGCGTCGCCGAGTGCGTCGCCACGTACGCCCAGTGGCTGTGGTACGAGCACCAGGGAGACGACCTCGACCGTGACTACTACCGGGCCACGGTGGAGGAGCACCGCGCCGATCCGACGTTCTGGAGCGTCCCGTTGTACGACCCGGGGCCCGGCCGGGAGCTCGACTCCGCGCTGTACGCCCGAGGGCCGCTGATGCTGCACGCCCTGCGCCGCACGGTCGGCGACACGGCGTTCTTCGACATCCTGCGCACCTGGCCGGCCAAGTACCGTTACGGCAACGCCTCGTGGCCCGAGTTCGAGGCCCTGGCCGCCGAACTGTCCCACCGGGACCTGCGCGGTTTCTTCTCCGCCTGGGCGCACGGCACGCAGATCCCTCCCGACCGGTATCTGTACCCGGCGGGCCTGTCCCGGCCGGCGACGGGCTGACCCACCCGGTCTCAGGCGGTTGGGACCGTCCTACGACTCGGGCTGTCCGGTCGACGGGCCGGGCAGCCTGAGTGAGAAGACCGATCCCTGTCCCAGTACGCTCGTCACGTGCACGGTGCCGCCGTGCGCCTCGGCGAGTTTGCGGACGATCGACAGTCCCAGCCCGCTTCCCCCGCCCTGTCTGCTGCGCGACTTCTCCGCCCGCCAGAAGCGGTCGAACACCTTGGGCAGGTCCTCCTCGCCGATACCGGAGCCGGTGTCCTCGACGCCGAACACCACCTGGTCGCCCAGCGGACGGACCGAGAGGGTGACCGTGCCGCCGGCGGGCGTGTGCCGTACGGCGTTGGAGACCAGGTTCCCGATGGCCTGGCGCAGTCGCAGGGAGTCGGCACGCAGATACGGTCGCTCCTGCGCGGGCCGCACCCGCAGCTCCACTCCGGCGGCGCCGGCGTTGCCCTGATGAGCGCGCGCGACCTGGGCGAGCAGAGCGGCGGCGTCCACGTCCTCCGGGTGCAGTCTCAGCGCACCGGCGTCCGCTGCCGCGAGGTCCCGCAGGTCGTCGATGATGTGCTGAAGAAGCAACGCCTCCTCCAACAGCGAGGAGATCAGGCTCTTGTCCGCCGCTACGACACCGTCCTCGACGGCTTCCAGCCAGCCCCGGACGTTGCCCAGCGGGGTGCGCAGTTCATGGGCCACATCGCTCACCAGCGCCCGGCGCAGCTGCTCCCCTTCCCGGCGCCGGCTCGACATGAGGTTGAACGCCACCGCGAGCCTGCCGAATTCGTCGTCGCCGGTCACCTCCACGCGCGCGTCCTGGTCCCCGTCGGCCATCCGCTGGGCCGCACCGGTCAGTGCGCGCAACGGCCGGACCATGCGGGTGCCGACGACGAAGGTGACCGTCACCGTGATGAGCAACACCGCGAAGGTGACCCCGGCGACCCGGAGACGATTGGGGCCGGAGAGGTCGAAGAACGTGGTGATCCTACGGTCGGGCGCGGTGGCGAAGAGCAGTGCCGGCGGGGCCACATAGGGGGAGAGCTGGTCACGCTGCGCTGTGGAGATGCATGACGTCACCGCACGACTGTTCGGGGCGCCGCGGGCGGTGGAGGGTGTCCAGGTCAGGTCGTCGGAGAGCTGTACCGGGGCGGCATGACGGGCGGCCAGGCACGCGTTGACGAGTCTGCCCAGCTGGGCCTGGGCCCGCTGCTCGGTGGGCGTGCGTTCGAGCAGTGCATCGATCCTGCACCGGTCGCCCGTGTCCATGACCCGACCGTCGAGCTCGATCTGCGGCCGGCCGTTCGGCGCCTGCACGAGCTCGACGCCCGCCGCCCCTCTCCTCTCGCGCATGCAGGACAGGACGCGGGACGCGGCGACGCGCAAGGTCGCCCTCTCCTCGGGACTCAACCGGAAGGGTCCGACCGCACGCGGGTCGATGCGGTCGGACAGTTCGCCGCCGTGACCGCCGCCCACGAGCGTGACGTCCACGGCGAGCGCGTCGACGGTCGCCGACGGTGTGTCAGGCAGCGATCCGGCCGACGTCCCGCCTTCGCCGTCCGAGTCCGCCAGCACGCGGCGGTTCTCGTCGGTGAGGGTGATACGACGGCCGGTCTCCCGGGCGAGGGCCCGCATGGTCGGCTCGACCCCCCGCCAGTTCGGGTGGGTGGCGGCGAAGCCGACCAGTGCGTCGTACACCCGGGCGTCGTCGGCGATGGCCTGGCCGCGCTCCCGTCCGATGGCGACCGCGGTGACGCTGACGACGAGCCAGGCGGTGGCGACGATCGAGCAGAGGGACACCAGCACGCACACCACGAGCAGTCGTGTCCGCAGACTGCTGCGCAGCGATATGTCACCGCGCACGAGGACCGGCCGCGTCGTCGGTCTCTGTCCCCGTCTGGGGCTCGGCTGCTTTGTAGCCGACGCCGTAGACCGTGAGCAGCCGTTCGGGCCGGGCGGGATCACGTTCGATCTTGCGGCGCAGGTTCATCACGTGCCCGTCGACCGTGCGCGTGGTGACATAGCGATCGATGCCGTGCAGGTGTTCCAGGATCTGCTTCCTCGTGAAGACCCGGCCAGGAGCCGAGGCGAGTACTTCGAGGACACGGAACTCACCGGGCGTGCAGTCGACCAGGCGCCCCTCCACCCGTATCTCGAACCGGCCGGGGTCCACGACGAGGGAACCCACGGCATGCACCGGTTCGGCAGGCCGCGGCGCGGTCTCGATCCTCGGACGGGAGGACTCGGCTGCGGCGCCGGAGGCCGCCACCGGGCCGGCGCGTCTGAGCAGCGTGCGGACGCGCGCGACGAGTTCGCGCGGGCTGCAGGGCTTGGTCATGTAGTCGTCGGCGCCCAGGTCGAGGGCGAGCAGCAGGTCGTCCTCCTCCGCGCGGGCCGTGAGCATGAGGACGGGCACATCGGACTCTCTGCGCAGCACCCGGCAGACGTCCAGGCCGTCCACGCGCGGCATCATCCAGTCCAGCACCACGAGATCCGGCATGCGTCGCCTGATCTGCTCCAGCGCGGCTCTCCCGTCGTGGACGACCTCGACCGAGTGGCCTTCTCTCTCCAGGTACAGACGGATGAGGTCGGCTTGTTTCGGGTCGTCGTCGGCGAGCACCACATACGCACACATGGCCGCCATCGTAGGGAGGAGGGGCGGTCGCATCGCGGCCAGAACGCGGAAGTCGGCGGGGGACCATCGGACCCCGACAGGAACGGAACAGGTTCCTGACATTCGATCGGTGTGCACCTGGACAGTCGGGAGGCGTTGGTCCACCCTTCCCGTCTATGACTGCCCCTGATCATGAGGCTGCCGCGCGACTGCGGCTGCCTGAAGCCATTTGTGCCGTAGCCGAGGACGTGGCCAGGTTGCTCCGTTCGTGCAAGGACGCCTCGGTGCCCATTCCTGGAGCTGAGTGGACGGTCGCAGAGGCCGCGGCCCATCTGGTCCTGGCCAACAAGCTGATGGCCACTCTGGCCGCAGGGCATGAGCAGGTGTACGGAGACGGCACACCAGCGGGACTTGCGGCGGCCAACGCCGCCTCCCTGGCTTCCTTCCGGGAACGCGACCCATCCGTCCTCGCGGGCGGCGTCGTACAGCACGCGCGGGCCTTCACGGAGGCGGCCGGTCTGCGGCCGGCGGCCACACCCACGGTGACACCGCTGGGTCCCATGGACCTGGGAACTCTCGGCTCCTACCTGCTGACCCACATGCTGGGGCACGGCTACGACATCGCAGTGGCACTCGGCCGACCGCACATGGTCGACCGGGACAGGGTCGCTTTGGCGATGCCGTTTCTGATCACCGCGATGGACCGTGTGGTCGACCCACGAGCGGCTGCCGGTCACCGTGCCTGCTACGAGCTGAGGGTGCGCGGTGTCTCCCGGCTGACGGTGACGTTCACCGACGGCGCGTTGGCCGTACACGCCGAGCCCCCGCGCCGCCCCGACTGCACGATCATGATCGACCCGATCACGTTCTTCTTGCTCGCGCTGGGCAGGTGCACAGCCGCCGGTGCCATCGCCCGCGGCAAGGTCCTCGCGTGGGGGCGCAAGCCGTGGCTCGCGCCAGGGTTCCCCGCGTTGTTCACGGCACCTTGACGGATGCGCGTCGGCGGGGCCGAGCGAAGGGTGAAGAACGGGTGATGCGACAGTATGGCCGCTGCTCCTTATCAGCTAACATAGAACAATTAGATAGATGAATAGCTAGCGCTGGCGAGGAGTGGCCGTGGACTTCGGGCTGACCGACGAGCAGGACCTCTTGCGTGCGACGGCTCGGCGGTTCGTCGCCGACGTGTGCCCGGCCGAGAAGGCCAAGCAATGGGACGAGGAGGGCGTCGTACCGCCCGAGCTGTTCCGGGGCATGGCCGACCTCGGGTGGTTCGCGCTCCCGTTCGCCGAGGACGAGGGCGGTGACGGTGGCGGACCGCTGGAGCTCATCCTGATCGCCGAGGAACTCGGGCGGGCCAGCTTCGACGTCGCCATGTGCTACATCGGCGTGCTCATCCCCGGCATCACGGTGTTCCGGTGGGGCAGCGAGGCGCAGCGCGACTTCATTCGCGAGCAGGTGATGACGGGCTGCCACCGGCTCGCCGTCGGCCTCAGCGAGCCGGACAGCGGGTCCGACGCGGCCGCGCTGCGCACCACCGCCGAGGACCACGGGGACCACTTCCTCGTCCGGGGTCAGAAGGCGTGGTGCACGGGTGGTGGTCTGCCCGACACGACCATCGCCACGTACGTGCGGACCGGGCCCCGCGAACCCAAGCACGGCGGCATCAGCCTGCTGCTCGTCGATCCCGCGACCGAGGGGGTCGAGGTGCGCCGGACGCCGACCCTGGCCCGGCACATCCTGGGCACCAACGAGGTCTTCTTCAACGACGCCCTGGTGCCGAAGGAGAACCTCGTCGGCCCGCGCGACGAGGGCTGGAAGGTGATGCTCTCCAACATCGAGCTGGAGAAGGTCATCATCAGCGGGGGCTATCTGGGCGCCGCGCAGGCCACGCTCGACGAGATGCTCGACTACGCCCGCAACCGGCACGCCTTCGGCCGGCCGATCGGCAACTTCCAGGCCCTCGCGCATGCCATGGCCGACCTCCAGACCGAGATCGACTCCGCCCGCCTGCTCGCCTACCGCGCGGCCTGGCTGCTCGCCCAGGGCAAGCAGTGCACCCGGGAAGGGTCGATGGCGAAGCTCAAGGGCTCGGAGACGTACGTGGCGGCCGCCCGGCTGGGGATGCAGGTCTGCGCGGGACACGGTTTCTCGACGGAGAGCGTGATGAGCTTCCGGTACCGGGAGTCGATCGTGGCCACGATCTCCGGGGGCACGAGCCAGATCCAGCGCAACGGCATAGCCCGCAGCATGGGCCTCAGGTCCTACTGACCCCCGCCGTCCCAACCTGGCTCGGGGCCCCGCCGCCCCGGGCTGTCGGCTGCCCTGCTGGTCCGGGCCGCCCGGGTTACCGGCTGTTCCTTCTGAGCATCGCCACGGGTTCGCCACCCGGGCTGCCAGTTGTTCCCCCCGCGCCCGCCGCCCTGGGCTGTCGGCTGTTCCCAGCGCGCCCCGCGCCCCGGCCCGCCGGCTGTTCCTAGCGCGCTCCGCGCCCCGGCCCGCCGGCTGTTCCCAGCGCGCCTCGCGCCCCGGCCCGCAGACTGCTCCTACCGAGCCGCGCCGTCCTGACCCGCCAGCCACTCCTGGTGCCGTGTGAAGTGGCCCCGATCCCGGGTCACCCAGATCCCGGAGGCCCGGGCCAGCACGGCCCGCGTGGGCAGCAGTACCATCTCGCCCGCGATGTACCAGCGCCTGCCCTCCCGCTTCTCCACCCAGGCCCGGACCTCCAGCGGCCGCTCCACCGGCACCGGCTTCACGAAGCTCACGGTCAGTTCCGCCGTCACGCTCAACACCCGGTGCAGCAGCGGCAGATGGCCGAGGCAGTCGTCCAGTACGGCCGCGGTCCAGCCGCCGTGCGCCACATCGGGCCCACCCTCCTGGTCACGGGGACAGGACAGCTCGAACCGCGCCGACCCGTCCTCGTCGAGCCGCTCGTGCTCCACGCCCAGCCGGCAGGCACCGGCAACGCGGCACGCCCCGCACAGGGCCACCCCGCCGGGAGTCCGGGGCGGCTCCTGGAAGTCGGCCCCCGCCCAGGGTCCGGTCGGTGGCGTCGTGGACATGGTGTGACTCCTCTTGCTCTCCGACACTTCGACTTGCTCTCCGACACTTCGACGCCCGCGGCTTCAGACATCCGCGAGCAGCGGGCGCAGCTTCCCCGCGATGAGCTGAACCTGCCGGGCCACCATCTCCTCGGGCATCCCCGCCAGCGAGGCCCACAGGAACACACCCTCCACCGGCAACCCTGCCACGTACGCCTTGACGGCATCGGCGACGTCCTGCGGGGTGCCGTAGAGGAACTGACCGACGCCGGTCGCGCTCAGCCCCGTCGCCCGCCACTTCTCGGGGTCGATGGGGCGGGGCAGCGGCTGCTCGGTGCCCTCCACCATGTACCGGCGGTAGCTGTCCCACTGGTACGCCAGGTGCCTGCGCACCACCGGCCAGTCACCGTCGGGGTCCTCGGTGACGAACGTGGTGAACGAGCCCTGCATACGGCCCGCCGAGACGTCGTACCCGCTCTCGGCGAGCCCTTCCCGGTACGGCGTCAGCAGCGCCGGATTCAGCGACAGCAGCCCCGTGCCGAGCCGGCCGGCCCGGTGGGCGCCCTGCGGGCCCTGGTAGCCGAGCCAGATCGGCAGCGGATCCTGCACCGGGCCCGGGGTGACCAGGGATTCGGCCCACAGGCCGCGGATCTCCCGTACCCGCTGATCGGTGGTGGTGTAGCGCTTCGTGAGGTCGGCGCCGTACAGCCGGTACTCGGGCACCCGGTAGCCGGTGCCGAGCCCGAGGTCCAGGCGGCCGTCGCTGATGATGTCGACGAGGGCGGCCTGTTCGGCGATCTCGGGGGCCGCGTGCAGGGGTGCGGGGATGACCGCGGTGCCCAGCCGGACCCGGCGGGTGCGGGCGGCGGCCGCCGCGGCCATGGTGAGCGGCTGGGGGAGGTAGCCGTCCTCGAAGCCGTGGTGTTCGGAGAACCAGACCGAGTCGAGGCCGAGCCGGTCCGCCTCCTCGCACATCTCCAGGGCGAACCCGTACACCCGCGACCAACTTCGCTGCCACGGCGGCGGGTTGCGCAGGTCGAAGTAGATGCCCACCTTCACGAGGAGCCTCCTGCTGCTGTGTTGTCGGCCAGCCGGATCGTGGCGTGCGCGACGGCCACTCCGTCCCCGGGTGGCAGGAGCCGTACCGGGCGCAGTTCCAGCGCCTCGATCTCGGGGTGGTCCTCGACCATCGCCGAGATGCGCAGGACGGTCTCCTCCAGGGCCGCGAGATCCACCCCCGGGCCGCCGGCCCGGCCGTCCAGCAGCGGGGCGGCCCGCAGCGAGCGGACCATCTCGCGGGCGTCGCGGTCACTGAGGGGGGTGACGCGGTGGGCGACGTCCGCCATGAGGTCGGCGTAGTCCCCGGTGAGGCCGAAGGCGACCACCGGTCCGAAGACCGGGTCGGCGCGGACGGAGAGAAACGCGTCGGGTCCGGGGGCCGGTTCACTGCCTCGTACGGCGATCCCGTACGAGGCGAGCAGTTCGGCGGCGACCGCTTCGGAGACCGGGCAGGCCGCACAGGAGGCGATGAGCGACCGGGCCCGCTCGGCGTCGACTCCCGCGAGGTCGGGTACGACGCCCGCGGGGGTGCTGCGCCAGGTCTGGTAGGCCGCCGCGTGTCCGAGGGAGGTGGCCGCCGCTTCGGGGAACGTGTACGTCGGGACCACCAGGTCGCCCCGGTGCAGAAGGTCGGCGACGCCCGCGCCGCCAAGGAAGCTGGCCAGCACGGGTTTGTCGGGCCGGGCCGCGGCCGCGTCGAGGATCGCCGAGGCCACCTCGTCGGGCTTGTCCGCCAGCGGCGGCATGAACAGGACGACGGCCGCGTCGATGTCGTCGTCCGCCAGGGCGGCGTCCAGCGCCTGCCGGTAGTGGGCGGCGGTGGCGGTGGGCGTCAGGTCGATCGGGTTGGAGACGTCGGCGTGCGGCGCGAGGGCCGGACGGAGCGTCTGCCGGGTGCGCTCACCGAGCGCGGGCACGCTCAGGCCGCTCGCCGCGCACGCGCCGACCGTCAGCGCCGCCGGGCCGCCCGCGTTGGTGATCACGGCGACCCGGTTGCCGGGCGGCGGAGGCTGATGGGCGAGCAACAGGGCGACGTCGAACAGCTCTTGGAGGCTGCGGGTGCGGATGACCCCGGACTGGGCGAACAGCGAGCTCACCGCCGAGTCCGCGTGGCCCGGATGGACCGCGACGATCGGTTTGCGCGGCGCGACCCGGCGGGCGACACGGGCGAACCGGCGCGGATCGCCGAAGGTCTCGACGTGCAGCAGGATCACCGAGGTCCCCGGGTCCTCCTCCCACCACTGGAGCAGTTCGTCGGTGGAGACGTCGACGGCGTGGCCCACCGACACGAAGCCGGAGAAGCCGAGCCGCAGCCGCCGGGCGTAGTCGAGCACCGCGAGCCCCAGCGGCCCCGACTGGCTGGACATCGCCACCCGGCCGGGCGTCGGCAGGGCGGGCGAGAAGGTCGCGGCCAGGCGCGCCGCGGGGGTCGTGTTGACCACGCCCATGCAGTTCGGGCCCACCAGCCGCATCCCGGAGGCGCGTGTGAAACGCGCCAGCTCCAGCTCGCCGGCCCGTCCTTCGGCTCCGGTCTCTCCGAAGCCCGTCGAGACGACGACCACCGCCTTGACCCCGACCTCCGCGCACTCCCGTACGACACCGGGCACGGCCTCGGCCCGTACGGCCACCAGGGCCAGGTCCGGCGGCTCGGGCAGGTCCGTGACGCCGGCGTACGCCCGCGCCCCGGCGATCTGCTCGGCCCGCGGGTTGACGGGGAAGACGCTGCCCGAGAAGCCGCCCCGCAGCAGGTTGGCGACGATCTCGTGGCCGATCGTCAGCGGGTCGCGGTTGGCGCCGATGACGGCGACCGAGCGCGGTTCGAGCAGGGGCTTGAGCGAGCGCCGTACGGCCGTCTGCTCGCGGCGCTCGGCGCGCGCCACGGCCTGGGCCTGCGGGTCGACGGCGATCTCGAAGTGGATGATCTGGCCGGGCGGGCCGACTTCCGTGCGGTAGCCGGAGCCGAGGAAGACGTTGATCATCCGCGCGTTGTCGGCGAGTACGTCGGCCTCCAGCACCCGGATCCCCCGGGCCCGCGCGGCGGCGGCGATGTGCTCCAGCAGCAGTCTGCCGAACCCCTCGCTCTGGTGGTCGTCCCGGATGGTGAAGGTGACCTCGGCGTGTTCGGGTTCCTCCGGGTCGCGGACGTAACGCACCAGACCGGCGATCTCGTCACCGTCCAGGGCGACGAGCGCCAGCTCGTTGAGGTAGTCCACGTGGGCGCCGCGCCGGATGACGTCGTCGCCGGCCCGGACCACCGGGCCGAGAGAGCGGTAGGCCAGGGTGGCCCGGGACAGGCTGCCGACGAAGGCGACCAGGCGGTCGGCGTCCTCCGGCCGGACGGGCCGGACGAAGGTCGACCGCCCGGTCCTGACGAGTCCGGGCCGTTCCAGGTCCTCGGGATACGAGGGATACAAGGTGTGGGAGGGATTCGAGGTGTACGGGGGAGTGGTCACCGAACCGGTTCCGTCGGCGCCGCTCAGACGGCCGCCTCCTGGGGAGTCTGCTCCGGCAGGCCGAACAGCTCGTTGAAGGTGCCGCGGGTGACGCGGTCGCGGATGTCGTCGGACACGCCGTCGAAGAGGTCGTGCAGCGTGGACTGGGTGTGCCCGTAAGTGCCCTCCAGGTGGGGGTAGTCGTCGCCCCACATCACGTTGCGGTAGCCGGTCGACTCGACGATCTCCACCGAGCTCTTGTCGTGCTGGAAGGAGGCGTACACCTGCTGCCTGATGATCTCGCTGGGCAGCCGGCTCAGCTTCGGCCGGACGAACATGCCGTGCTGGCGGTAGGCCTCGTCCATCCGGTCGCCGATGGCCGGCATCCAGCCCGCGCCGCCCTCCGCGATGAGGATCTTCAGGTCGGGGTGGCGGTCGAGGGCGCCGCCCGCGACCAGGTGGGAGACCACGCGCATGCCCGGGTAGGTCGTCTCCATGTAGTTGACGACCGCGCCGCCGGGTCCGCGGAAGACGACGTTCTGGCCGCCGGTACCGATGTGGAAGCCGAGCACCATGCCCGCCCGCTCGGCGGCGGTCCACAGCGGTTCCCAGCGGTCGAGGGCGTACTCCTCGCCCTCCCGGGTCGAGCAGGGCAGGAAGACGGCCTTGAAACCCATCTCGGCCGCCCGCTCCAACTCGGCGACCGCGTCGTCGATGTCGGCCGTCGAGACGCAGGCGGTGGTGATGACCCGCTTGTTCTTGCTGAGGATCTCCTCGTGGGCCCAGTCGTTCCAGGCCCGTACGGTCTCCCGGGCCAGCTGCCGGTCGGTGATCGACACCAGCCAGAACCCCATGGAGGGGAAGGCCAGTTGGGACCACACCCCCTCCTGGTCGAGGTCCTTGAGGCGGACCTTCAGGTCCCAGGCGCCCGGCGGACGCATGGCGTCCATGAAGTCGCCGAGCTGGCGGTCGATGCGCTCGCCGTCGATGTAGAGCATCTCGTACTTCTCGCCGCGCTCGCTGCGCGGGGCGCGGGCGCCGAGCCGTGCGGGCAGCCTCTCGGTCCACACGTCGGCGGGTTCCATCACGTGGGAGTCCCCGGAGTTGACCCAGATCTTCGTCATGACGCCCCTTCGGGTCAGGACTGCAAGCTGAATGGATGTAATCAGTTAGCGATTTTAGTTGTATGGGTGGATGAAGGGAAGGCCGGGAGGAGCAGAGATCAGCTCCGGCGCCGCTCGATCTCGTCCACCAGCTGCGGCAGCACCGCGAACAGGTCCCCGACCACCCCGTGGTCGGCGAGCTCGAAGATCGGGGCGTCGGCGTCCTTGTTGACGGCGACGATGGTCTTGGACGTCTGCATGCCCGCCCGATGCTGGATCGCGCCGGAGATGCCGGCGGCGAGGTAGAGCTGCGGCGAGACCTGGGTGCCGGTCTGGCCGACCTGGTGGCTGTGCGGGTACCAGCCCGCGTCCACGGCCGCGCGGGACGCGCCCACGGCCGCACCGAGCGCGTCGGCGACCCGCTCGATGAGGGCGAAGTTCTCGGCCCCGTTCACCCCGCGACCGCCGGAGACCACGATGTCGGCCTCGGTCAGTTCGGGCCTGTCGCCGCGCTCCCGCGGCGTGCGGGACAGGACGCGGACGGCGTGCGCGGCCGGGCCGAAGGTGACGTCCTGCTTCTCGATGACGGGCTCGGTCGGGGCGGCCTCGGGCGCGGCGGCGTTCGGCTTGACCGTGATCACCGGCACGCCCTGCGTGACGTGCGCGGTGACCTGGTACGTCGCGGCGAACGCCGACTGCTCGGTGACCGGCCCGTCGGGTCCCGCGGTGACGTCGACGGCGTCGGTGATGAGTCCGGAGCCGAGCCGCAGCGCGACCCGCGCGGCGATCTCCTTGCCGTCCGGCCCGGACGGCAGCAGGATCGCGCCCGGGCCGGTGCGCTCGGCGATCTGCGTGAGGGCGTTCACGGCCGGGGTGACGAGGTACTCGTCGACCTCGGGGGCGTCCACGACGTAGATTCTCTGGGCGCCGTACCGGCCGAGAACCTCGGTCGCGCGGTCCGCGCCCGGCCCGAGGAAGACAGCGGAGGGTTCGCCCAAGCGCCGGGCCAGGGTGAGCAGTTCAAGAGTCGGCTTGCGTACGGCACCGTCGACGTGGTCGACGAGGACGAGGATCTCGGCCACGGTGATGCAACTCCTTCAGGCAGGTATGGCAGGGCGGGGCGCAGTCAGATGAACTTCTTGGTCGTGAGGAACGCGGCCAGTCCGACGCCGCCCGTCCCCTCGTCGGCGACGATCTCGCCCTTGGTGCGCGGCGGGCGCCGGGTCGCGGTGTCTACGGCCGACCGTGCTCCGGCCCGGCCGACCTCGGCGGCCTCGATGCCGAGGTCGGCGAGGTCGAGGGTCTCCACGGGCTTCTTCTTGGCGGCCATGATCCCCTTGAAGGAGGGGTAGCGGGCGTCCCCGGAGCGGTCGGTCACCGAGACGACGGCGGGCAGGGCGCCCTGGATCCGTACGGTCGCACCGTCGCCCTCGCGGCGGCCGGTGACGGTTCCGTCCTCGATCGCCAGGTCCTCGAGGTGGGTGACGGCCGGGACGCCGAGCCGCTCGGCCAGCAGCGCGGGCAGCACGCCCATGGTGCCGTCCGTCGAGGCCATCCCGCACAGCACGAGATCGAAGCCGTGCCGCTCGATCGCCTTGGCCAGCACCAGTGACGTGCCGAACGCGTCGCTGCCCTCGATGTCCTCGTCGCTGACATGGATCGCCGCGTCACCGCCCATGGCCAGGGCCTTGCGCAGGGCGTCGCGCGCGTCGTCGGGTCCGACGGTGAGGTAGCTGATCTCGGTGTCGGCGTCCGACTCGGCCAGGCGCAGGGCCTGTTCGACGGCGTACTCGTCGAGTTCGGACAGCAGTGAGTCGACCGACGCGCGGTCGGTGGTGCCGTCCTCGGTGAAGGTGCGGTCCGCCGTGGCGTCGGGCACGTGCTTCACGCAGACAACGATCTTCACGACAGCCCTCCTGTGGTTGAATGAGTGCTAATAGTTAACTATATGGATCGGCGAAGCGCGAGCCTCATGCGCTCAATCCGTCGAATTGGTTGACTGATTGCGCTGATAGCTGGAAGATCTGGGCACTGAGCCGCGAGGAGGCGCCATGGTCGGTGACAGGGACACCGCTGACAGGTACTTCGAGCCCCAGGTGGAGACCATGCCGCGCCACGAACTGCGCGCGCGGCAGGAGAAACAGCTCCTGGAGCTCGTCGAGTACGCCTACGCCAACTCGGCCTTCTACCACGAGCTGTGGGACCAGCACGGGGTCCACCCGCGTGACATCCGGTCCCTGGAGGACTTCCGGGCACGCATCCCCTTCATCACCAAGGACATGATCCGCGCCTACCGCAGCCGCACCGGGGACGCCTTCGCCGGCCTGCTCTGCGTCCCGGTCGAGGAGCTGACCTCGGTCTCCTCCAGTTCCGGGACCACCGGCGACCCGGAGTTCTTCGCCGAGATCTGGCAGGACGCTCCGCCGCTCGTGACCGCGCAGGTACGGGATCTGTGGGAACTGGGCCTGAGGCCCGGCGACCGGGTCCTGAGCCCGCCCGGCACCTTCCGCAACTTCATGGACGCCGGCTTCCAGGCGCTGGGCGCGGTGGTCATCGAGGTCGACACCTGGATGGGCAACATGCCCGAGGTCGTCGAGGCCCTGCGCACCTACCGCCCCGCCTATCTGCAGATGATGTATCCGCAGATGGTGGAGCTGGAGCACCTGGCCGAGAAGACCGACCTGAGGGAGGCCTTCTCCTCCCTCAAGGGCGCCTCCTGCGCCGGCCAGCCCCTCAGCCGGAAGATGCGCGAGCGGATCCGCGACGACTGGGGCATCGACGTCTACGAGTACACCAGCGCAGCCGACACCGGCACCGCCTGGGAGTGCCGCGAGCACGACGGCTTCCACCTCTGGGAGGACACCGTCTTCGCCGAGTGCGTCGAGGTCGAGGAGTACGGCTGGCGTGACGTCCCCGAGAGCGACCTCGGCGAACTGGTCGCCACCGACCTGGACAACCGTGCCGCGCCGCTGATCCGCTACCGCAGCGAGGACCTCGTCCGCCTCTCCCGCGACACCTGCGGCTGCGGCCGCACCCACGCCCGGATGTGGGTGGCCGGGCGGCGCGGCGACGAGACGGTGGTCCGGGGACGCTCCGTGGTCCTGCGGGACGTGTGGCAGGCGGTCGAGGACCAGCCGGAGACCGTCGCCGGCGTCTTCCAGATCGTCCGGGACCGACGCGAGGTCGACGAACTGCGGCTGCGCGTCGGCTACGACCCCCATCTCACCGGCGACGTCGACGCCCTGGCCGGACGCCTGAGCGAGGCCGTGCGCGAGCGCACCGGAGTCAAGCCGGTGCTCGACATGCGCACCGAGGAGGACCTGTTGAAGACCATGACCAGCGTCGCCAAGTTCCCCCGGGTGGTGAAGACCTGATGGCCCGCGCCGACACCCTGGCCCGTGCCAGGACGCTCGACCACCCCGAACTCGCCTACCTCCTGCGCTTCCCCACCGCCGACGGCACGCGGGACCTGGAGCTCACCTGGGCGGAACTCGCCCGCGACACCGCGTGGGTCACCGCACGGCTGCGCGAGCACGGCCTCGCCGCCGGGCAGCGGGCCCTGCTGACCGCCTCCGGCTTCGAGGGCTTCTGGGGACTCGCGGTGGTCGGCGCCCTGCGCGCGCTGAAGGTGCCGTACGGCATCGCCGAGGCGATGGGCTGGGACCACCGCCGCACCGCCGTCTTCCACCGCGAGCTGACCCCGCACGCGGTGATCGGCCTGTCGGCGGAGACCCTGCAAGGGCTCGCCGGCTCGGCCGACATCGGCGAGATGTTCCGGTCCACGCCGGTCGTGCTGGCCCGGCCAGCCGCCGTACCCCTCCTGCGCGGAGTGGGGGTGACCGCCTCCGTGATCTCGGCCCTGGGACCGGCTCTCGCGCTGGAGTGCCCCGAACGCAGCGGCGCCCATGTCAACGTCGCCGAATGGCGGTTCGGCGAGCGGGACGGACAACTGACCGTGGCCGCGGGGGAGGAGCGCACCTCGGCCCTTCCCGAGACACCGCTCGGCATCGCCGGACGCGTCGTCGTGGGCCGGTGCGGCTGCGGCAGCGACAGCCCGCGAGTCCTGCTCGCCGAGGCCAACTGACCTTTCCGATGGAGGAATTGAGCATGTCTGAAGGAGTGGTCGCAGGCCGGATCGCGGTCGTCACCGGCGCGGGCAACGGGATCGGCCGGGCGCACGCCCTGGCGTTCGCCGCGCAGGGGGCGAAGGTCGTCGTCAACGACCTGGGCGGCGGACGGGACGGCGCCGGCGCCTCGGCCGGGCCCGCGCAGCGCGTGGTCGACGAGATCGTCGCGGCCGGAGGCGAAGCGGTCGCCAACACGGACGACATCTCCACCTGGGAGGGCGCCGGCCGGCTCGTCCGGCAGGCCGTCGACACCTACGGCGGCCTCGACGTACTGGTCAACAACGCCGGCATCCTGCGCGACCGGATGATCGTGTCGATGACCGAGCGGGACTGGGACAGCGTGATCGCCGTCCACCTCAAGGGCAGCTTCGCCACCCTGCACCACGCGGCCGCGTACTGGCGCGAGCGCGCCAAGTCCGGTCAGGACAACGACGCCCGGGTGATCAACACGACCTCCCCGTCCGGCATCTTCGGCAACCCCGGCCAGTCCAACTACGGCTCCGCGAAGGCCGGCATCGGCAGCCTCACCCTCATCGCCGCCGCCGAACTCGCCCGCTACGGCGTGACGGTGAACGCCATCGCGCCCACCGCGCTGACCCGGCTGACCGACGACATCGAGATGATGAAGCAGGCCGCCGAGACCCAGGACCTGACCCCCGAGGCCATCTCGCCGCTCGTGGTGTGGCTGGGCTCGGCCGCCTCACGCGAGGTCACCGGCCGGGTGTTCGGCGTCGTCGGCAACCGCATCACGGTGCTGGAGGGCTGGGTCAACGGCCCCACGGCGAGCGCCGAGACCCGCTGGACACCGGAGGAGCTGTCCTCCGTCGTCCCGAACCTGGTGGCCAAGGCGGCTCCGAACGCCGACGTCCTGGGCAACCGGAACGGAGCCTGAGATGACGACGACACAACGCCCGGTCGCCCAGGGCCTGTTCACCTGGCCGCCCGCCGCCGCGCCCCTCCGGCTGATCGGCTCCGAATGCAGGGCGTGCGGCCTGGTGAGCTTCCCGGCGGCCGCGACCTGCGTCCGGTGCGCGAGCGACGAGTCGAAGGAACGCCTCCTGGCGGACCGCGGCACGCTGTGGACGTACACCACCCAGGACTTCCGCCCGCCGTCCCCGCCGTACGACGGCCCGCAGGCCTTCGAGCCGTACTCCGTCGGCTACATCGAACTCCCCGGCGAACTGCTGGTCGAGGCGCGACTGACCGAACCCGACCCCGGGAAACTGCGGATCGGACAGGACATGCGGCTGACGCTCGTGCCCTACACCGTGCAGGACGACGGAACCGAGGTCGTCACCTTCGCCTTCGCGCCGGTCGAGAAGTCCACTGAGGAGGAGGCGTCATGACCGAGGCCGTCATCATCGGGGTGGGCCTGCACCCCTTCGGCCGCTTCCCCGGCAAGCCCGCGCTGGACATGGGCGCGGACGCGGTGCGGCTGGCACTCGCCGACGCGGGCGTGAACTGGCCGCAGATCCAGGGCGGTTACATCGGCAGCTACGAGGTCGCCAACCCGGACGCGATCGTCGGCAGGCTCGGCCTGACCGGCGTACCCCTGCGCGGTGTCTTCAACGGCTGTGCGACGGCCGGTACGGCGGTGGCGCTGGCCGCCCGCGCGATCGAGACCGGCGAGCACGACCTGACCATCGCGATCGGCCTGGACAAGCACCCGCGGGGCGCGTTCGCCGCCGACCCGTCCGTGGCCGGCATCCCCTCCTGGTACGGGCAGACCGGACTCTTCCTCACCACCCACTTCTTCGGCATGAAGATCAACCGCTATATGCACGAGCACGGCATCTCCCACGAGACGCTCGCCCGCGTGGCCTCCAAGAACTTCCGCAACGCGGCCGGGAACGAGAAGGCCTGGCGCCGGACACCGCTCACGCCCGAGGAGGTCCTCGCCTCCCCGGTCCTCAACTACCCGCTGCGCCAGTTCATGTACTGCGGCCCGAACGAGGGCGCGGCGGCGGTCGTGATGTGCCGGGCCGACCAGGCCCACAAGTACACGGGGAAGCCGGTACGGGTCCGCGCCACCTCCTTGCGCAGCCGCAGGCTCGGCGCGTTCGAGGTGCAGAGCCCGTCCTTCCCGGTCGGGGAGCCCGTGGACAGCCCGAGCGTGGACGCCTCGCGGGACGCGTACGAACGCGCGGGCATCGGTCCCGAGGACGTCGACGTAGCCCAGCTCCAGGACACCGACGCTGGGTCGGAGATCATCCACATGGCGGAGAACGGCCTCTGCAAGGACGGCGAGCAGGAACGCCTCATCGCCGAGGGCGCCACCGAGATCGGCGGCCGGCTCCCGGTCAACACCGACGGCGGACTGCTCGGCAACGGGGAGCCGATCGGCGCGTCCGGACTCCGCCAGATCCACGAGATCGTCCTCCAGCTGCGCGGTGCGGCGGGCACGCGCCAGATCCCCGGGACACCGCGCGTCGGCTACACCCACCTGTACGGCGCGCCCGGCGCGTCGGCGGTGACGATCCTCTCGACCTGAACCTGTTCCTGAGCCTCTTTCTGAACCGCGGAGCGCATGCGATGGAATCTGACGACATGCAGGACTTCGCCGCCGAGGCGCGCCGCTTCCTCGACGCGCACGTGGCGAAGGCCCCCGACCGCACCGCCGTCGCCTGGGGCGAGGGCGACGACTCGATGGCGTACTTCAGCAGCCTCCCGGCCGAGGAGGAGCGGGAGTTCGTGCAACGCGCCCGGGCGTGGCAGCGGATCCGCCACGAGAACGGCTTCGGCTGGATCACCGGACCGGTGGAGTACGGCGGCCGGGGCCTGACTCCCGTGCACGACCTGCTCTACGACGCCGTCGAGTCGGAGTACGACGTCGCCGACACCGGCGTGCTCAGTGTGATCGGCCTGGGCATGATCGGGCCGACGATCCTGGCCCACGCCCAGCCCCACATCAAGGACCGCTGGCTGCCGGCGATGTACCGCGGGGACGCCATCGCCTGCCAGCTGTTCAGTGAGCCCGGCGCCGGATCCGACCTGGCGAGCGTGGCGACCCGGGCCGTCCGCGAGGGCGATGAGTGGGTGCTGAACGGGCAGAAGGTGTGGACGTCGGTCGCCCAGCACAGCCAGATCGGCCTCGCGCTGACCCGTACGAACCCGGACGCGCCCAAGCACCGCGGCATCACGGCCTTCCTGGTCCCTATGGACGCCCCCGGAGTCGAGGTCCGTCCGCTGCGGCAGATGACCGGCGGCGCGGACTTCAACGAGGTGTTCCTCACCGACGTCCGGATCCCCGACGACCACCGCCTGGGCGAGGTCGACGGCGGCTGGACGGTCGCCCTGACCACCTTGATGAACGAGCGCGCGACCGTCGGCAGCGAGGGAGTCGGCCCGGTGGCCGCCGCCCTGTCCCCGGACCACCTCTCGGCGCTCATGCGGGCCACCTGGACCTGGGACGACCGCGCCCTGCGCACCCGCCTCGGCGAACTCCTCGTGGACGTCCTGGCCACCGAGCACCTCAACACCCGCGCCCTGCGCAAACTGCGCGCCGGAGTGGCACCGGGCCCCGAGATGTCCGTCTCGAAGCTGTTGTACGGCCAGAACCTGACCCGGGCGGCGCACTTCGTGTCCGATGTGCTCGGCCCCCGGATCATCGCCGACACCGGCCAGTGGGGCACGTACGCCTGGACCGAACTCCTCCTGGCCACCCCGGCGTTGCGCATCCTCGGCGGCACCGAGGAGATCATGAAGAACATCCTCGCGGAACGGGTCCTCGGCCTGCCCAAGGAGCCGGTGGCCGCCGCTGCCAAGGAGGTACGGCCGTGACGGCCGACGAGAGCGAACTGCAAGAACTCCGTTCATCCGTACGGGAGTTCCTGGAGGCGAAGTCGCCGGAGGAGGCCGTACGCAAGCTCATGGAGAGCGAGCCGCGCTTCGACCCGGCGGTGTGGTCCCAGGCGGCCGATCAACTGCGTCTGCCCGGCCTGGCGATCCCGGAGGGGTACGGCGGCGACGGCTTCGGACTGGTCGAACTCGGTGTCGTCCTGGAGGAGATGGGCCGCGCACTGTTCTGCGCTCCCTTCTTCGCCACCGTCCTCCTGGCCGCTCAGGCACTCCTGGCCTCGGGGGACGAAGAGGCCTGCGTGCGGCTCCTCCCCGACATCGCCTCAGGACGCACCACGGCCACCCTCGCCGTCGTCGAGGACCACGGCTCCTGGGACCCCGCCATGGTCTCCGCGCGCGCTGTGCCGGACGGCGACGGCGGCGGCTGGACGGTACGGGGCCGCAAGTGCTTCGTCATCGACGGGACGACGGCCGACCTGATCCTCGTCGTCGCCCGTACCGTGGCCGGCCCCACGCTCTTCGCGGTGGAGCGGGACGCCGTGGGACTCTCGGCGCAGCCGATGGAGACGCTGGACGCCACCCGGGCCTTGGCCCGGCTGACCCTGGACGCCGTGCCCGCGACGCTCGTCGGGGCGCAGGGGGCGGGCGGGCGCATCATGGCCAAGGTCCTCGACATCGCCTCGGTCGGGCTGGCCGCCGAACAGGCGGGCGGGGCACGCCGGTGCCTGGAGACGAGCGCGGACTACGCCCGCGTCCGTCATCAGTTCGGCCGGCCGATCGGCTCCTTCCAGGCGGTCAAGCACAAGTGCGCCGACATGCTCGTCCAGGTGGAACTCGCCGAAGCCGCCTCCCGTGAGGCGGCGCGGCTGGCCGACGAGGGCTCCCCGGACTTCCCGGTCGCCGCCGCCGTGGCGCACGCCTGCTGCTCACGGGCGTACATGGTCGCCGCCATGGAGAACATCCAGGTCCACGGCGGCATCGGCTTCACCTGGGAACACCCCGCCCACCTGTACTTCCGGCGCGCCAAGTCCTCGCAGCTGCTGTTCGGGGGGCCGGCGGTGTATCACGAGCGGTTGCTGGACCGGCTCGGGATCTGACAGACGTGAGGGCTCCGGGTCACCCGGGGCCCTCACCCATGTGCGCTCAGCCGCTTAATCGCGCGCCGCCTCACCCAGCAGCGCCTTCGCGATGATGACCTGCTGGATCTGGCTGGTGCCTTCGTAGATGCGGAACAGCCGGGCGTCGCGGTAGAAGCGCTCGACGGCGACTCCGCGCATATAGCCCGCACCCCCGTGGACCTGCACGGCGCGGTCCGCGACCCGCCACACCATCTCGCTGGCGAAGTACTTCGTGCACGACGGGCCGATCTTGGTGTCCGTGCCTGCGTCGAAGGCGCGGGCGGCCTCCAGGACGGTGGCTCGGCCCGCGTAGTAGTCGGTCTGCGAGTCGGCGATCAGGCCCTGGACGAGCTGGAAGGAGCCGATGAGCTTGCCGGACTGCCTGCGGGTGCTCGCGTACGCCACGGACTCGTCGACCAAGCGCTCGGCCATGCCGACCATCAGCGCGGAGATGTGGACCCGGCCGTGCGCGATACAGCCCATCGCGGTGCCGAAGCCCCGGTTGAGGCCGTCCTCGCCGCCGACGAGCGCGGAGGCCGGTACCCGGACGTCGTCGAAGAACACGTCCGCGGTCCAGGCACCGAACTGGCCCATCTTGTGGTCCTTGGGAGCGACGGTGAGGCCTGGCGTACCGGCCGGGACCAGGAAGGTCGAGATGCCACGGGTGCGCGGGGCGTCGGGGTCGGTGCGGGCGAAGACCATGAAGACGTCGGCGAGCGGGGCGTTGGTGATGTACCGCTTGGCCCCGTTGATCACCCACTCGTCGCCGTCGAGGTGTGCCTTCGTGGTGAGCGTCGAGGGATCGGAGCCCGCTTCGGGCTCGGTGAGCGCGAACGAGGCCAGCACGTCCCCCGAGGCGATCCTCGGCAGCCAGTGCGCCTTCTGCTCCTCCGTGCCGCCGACCATGAGCACATGACCCGCGATGCCGTTGTTCGTGCCGAACATCGAACGCAGCGACGGAGTCGTGTACCCCAGCTCGAACATCAGCTGGGCTTCCTCGTACATCGACAGACCCAGTCCGCCGTACTCCTCGGGCAGCGCGAAGCCGAACAGGCCCATCTTCTTGGCCGCCTCGCGGATGTCCGCGGGCATCTCGTCCTTCTCGTCGATCTCCGCCTCCAGCGGCACGACGCGGTCTCGGACGAAACGCCGGACCTCGGACAGCACCGCGCTGAAGTCAGCCGCGTCCATGTCGACTCTCCCTGTTCACCTTGATCGGTCTCATTGATCCGTCGCGTCCGGCTTCCGCTCCGGCCGGTAGCACAGTGCCAGCAGTGCTGCCGCGCTCGCCGTGCCGATCCCCGCTGCCAGCAACGCGTGCCGGGTGCCCGCGTGTTGGCGGCGCAGCAGGCCGTCCAGCGAGTACCGGCCGTTGCCCAGGGCCGCAAGCGCGACGGCCGCGCCGCCCACGACACCGACGTACTCCCAGCCGCCCTTGAAGACGAAGAAGCCCTTGCCGCGGTGGTCGGTCCGCGCGGCCACGGTCATCAGGCCGACGGCCGCCGCCGCGGGGAGGGGGTTGGCGGCACCGAGGGTGATGCCGACGCCCGCCGCCATCTCGGTGCCCGCCGCCATCCGGGCGTGCACCTCGGCCGGCTGGAGGCCCAGCGCCTCGAACCAGCCCGTGGTGCCCTTGAGTCCGCCCGGTCCGGCGACCTTGTTCCAGCCGTGCGCGAAGAGCATCGGACCGAGGGTCGCGCGCAGCACAAGGGCGGCAGCGTCCTGGCCCTTCACTGGCCGACGCCCGTCGCCCGGCCGGCCGGGACAGCGCCGTACAACTGCGGAACGGCGTCGACGAGTTCGTCGTAGGTCAGGGCCTGCCCCGACCGGCTCGGGTGGACGGCGGCGACCGTCCAGCCCTGGAGCCGGTTGAGGCGGTTGCCCTCGATGCGCAGGACCTGGCCGGTGAGCCAGGCCGCGCTGTCGGAGGCCAGGTAGACGACGACCCCGGAGGCGTTGGCGGGATCGCGCGGGTCGAAGCCCTCGGTGGCCTGGAGGGACTCGCCGACGGCCAGCCCGTCCGTCATCCGGGTCGCGGCGATCGGCGAGATGGCGTTCGCTGTCACGCCGTAGCGGCGCATCTCCAGGGCCGTGAGGGCGGTGAGCCCGGCTATTCCGGCCTTCGCCGCACCGTAGTTGGACTGTCCCTGATTGCCGAACAGTCCCGTCCCGGACGTCGTGTTGATCACCCGGCCCGCGACCCGCTCGCCCCGCTTGGACGCCTCGCGCCAGTACGCGCACGCGTGCCGGGTGAGCGCGAAGGTGCCCTTCAGGTGCACCGCGATGACGGTGTCGAACTCGGCCTCCGTCATCGAGAACAGCATGCGGTCGCGCACGATGCCCGCGTTGTTCACGACGATGTCGAGGCGGCCGAACTCCGCGACGGTGTCCGCGACCATGGTCTCGGTCGCCGCCCAGTCCGTCACCGAGGAGTGGTTGGCGATCGCCCGGCCGCCCAGCTTGGTGATCTCGGCGACCACGTCGTCGGCGGGGGAGTCGCCGGTCTGCTCGCCGTGTATGCCCGAGCCGAGGTCGTTCACCACCACGGTCGCGCCGGCCTCGGCGAGCGCCAGACAGTGCGCCCGGCCAAGGCCTCGGCCGCCGCCGGTGACGATGGCGACCTTGTCGTCGAGGATGCCCACGCCGTACCTCCAGATAGATGAGTTCAGTTGAGTTCGCGGAGCACTTCGTCGGTGTGCTCGCCGAGCGTCGGGGCGCCGCCGCGCGGCTTCTCGTCGACGCCCCAGAAGGCGACCGGAGTCGCCACCGTCCGCAGCGGCGGCGCATCGCCCATGCCGGGCTGTTCGACGAACGCCCCGACCGCCTCCGCCTGCGGATCGGCCGCCACCTCCGCCAGGGTCTGCACGGGCGCCCACCACACGCCCTCGGCGTCGAAACGCTCCGCCCACTCGTCAAGGGGCCGCTTGGCGAACTCCTCGTCGAACACGGCGATCAGCTCGCGTACGTGGCCGCGCCGGGCCTTGCCGGTGGCGAACCGCTCGTCCGTCTCCAGGTCCTCACGACCGAGTGCCTTGACGACGCCGGGCCAGTGCCGGTTGCCCTCCAGGCCGACCAGCCAGAACCAGCGGTCGTCGGCGGCCCGGTAGGAGTTGTAGAGGGGCGACTCGTGCTCGGTGCGGTGGCGGGTACGGCCCCGTTTGCCGAAGAAGTTCTGGAGGGCGAGGTCGTTGCCGTTGGCGTAGGTGCCGGACCGCAGCAGGGATACGTCCACCACGCCGCCCTCGCCGGTGCGTTCGCGGCGCAGCAGCGCGGCCAGCACTCCGGCGACCAGGTTGGCCGCGGCCGTACGGTCGCCGAGGCCGGGGCGGATGCCGGGCGGTGGCTCCCCGGCCGGGTTGAGCATGGCGGCGATGCCGGGCCGGGCCCAGAAGGCGGAGACGTCGTACCCGGCGCGGTCGCGCTCGGCGCCCGTCCAGCCGTAGCCCGTCAACGTGCCGACGACCAGGCGGGGATGGCGGCCGCGCAGCTCGTCGGGGGAGAGGCCGAGCCGTTCCAGGGCGCCCGGGCGCAGGTTGGTGACGAACACGTCGGCGCGTGCCAGCAGCCGCTCCAGTACGTCCTTGCCCTCCTGTGAGCGCAGGTCGAGGACGATCCCGCGCTTGCCGCGGTTGTCGGTCTCGAACGGGGGAGCGCTGTCGATGTCCTGCCCGACGTGCTTGAGCGTGTAGCGGTTGGGGTCGCCGGTCGGCGCCTCCACCTTCACCACGTCCGCGCCCCAGTCGGCGAGCATGGTGGCCGCAGCCGGTGCCGCCACCCACATGCCCAGCTCGACGACGGAATAGCCCTCCAGTGGCCGCACGGCCCACCTCCAGATCAGTCGGGACGTCTGCACGCCCCTGGCGTACGCCTGCTACACCCCTGCCGTACGCCTGCTACACGCCGCGGAAGTCGCCCGGTCGGCGTTCCCGGAAGGCCTTGAGTCCCTCGGCCCGGTCCTCGGTGGAGAACAGCACCGTGACGGTTTCGCGCTCGTACGCGATCGCCGTCTCCAGGTCCATGCCGAGCCCGTGGTCGATGAGCCGTTTGCCCGCCGCGAGGGCGAGCGGGGCTGCGGCGGTCAGCTTCGCGGCCAGGGCTTCGGCGGTCTTGAGCGCAGCGCCGGGTTCGGCGAGTTCGTTGACGAGCCCGAGCGTGTGAGCACGCTCCGCGTCGATCGGCTCGCCGGTGAGGATCATCTGCTTGGCGATCGCGGGCGGCAGGAGGCGGGGCAGCCGCTGGGTGCCGCCCGCGCCCGGCAGCACGCCCAGCTTCATCTCGGGCAGGCCGAGCCGGGTGCCGCGCTCGGCCACCCGCAGGTCGCAGGCGAGAGCCAGTTCCAGGCCGCCGCCGAAGGCGAATCCGTGCACGGCCGCGACCGACGGCTTGGGGAAGTCCTCCAGGAGCGCGAACGCCTCGGTCAGGCGCCCCACGAAGGCACGGAACTGCCCGGGTGCCGTGAACGACTCGATCTCTCCGAGGTCGGCACCGGCCGAGAAGGCCCGTCCCGCACCGGTGATGACCAGAGCGCGCACGTCGTCGTTGTCGCGAAGGTCGGCGAGGGCCTGCTTCAGCTGGTCGGCGGTCTCGGACCCGAGGGCGTTGAGCTGTCCCGGCCTGTCGAGCGTCAACACGGCGATTCTGTCGCGGAGTTCGGTACGCAGCACGGTGCTCACCTCAGTACGCAGCACGTCGCTCACCTCAGACCATCGTCAGTCCGCCGCTGACCGAGAGCGTCTGCCCGGTCATGTAGGCGGCGTCGTCGGACGCGAGGAAGGCCACCACACCGGCGATCTCGTCGGGCCGGGCGACGCGGCGCAGCGGGATGGCCCGCACCGTCGCGTCGTACATCTTCTGGCTGTAGTCGGCGACCTGTCCGAGCAGCGCGGTGTCGGTCGGACCCGGGCAGACGCTGTTGACGGTGATGCCGTGCCGGGCGACCTCGCGGGCCAGCGCCTTGCCGAAGGCGATGACCCCGCCCTTCGTCGCGGAGTACACCACCTCGCCGGACGAGCCGACGCGGCCGGCGTCCGAGGCGATGTGCACGATCCGGCCGCCCCCGCTCTCGATCATCGCGTCCAACACGGCCCGGGTCACCGTGATCGTGCCGCGCAGATTGACGTCGATGATCCGGTTCCAGGTGTCCTCGGTGCTGTCGACGAAGCGGCCGATGACGTCGACGGCCGCGTTGTTGACCAGGACGTCCACCGGACCGAGTTCGATGGCCACCCGCTCCACGGCCGCATGTACGGCCGCGCTGTCGGAGATGTCCGCGCCGACCCCCGTCGCCCGCACTCCGTACCGCTCGACGAGCCGGCCCGCGACCTTGGCGGCGGCCTCCGGATCCAGGTCGCAGACGGCGACCGCGGCTCCCTGGGCGGCGAGCCGGTCGGCGATCGCCTCGCCGATACCGCGTCCCGCTCCGGTGACGAGTGCCACCTTGTCCCGTACGCTCACGCGCCCTCCCTCGCCCAGGTCCCGATACAGCGCTATCGTATAACTACTTCAGCTAAATAAGCGAGATGCATGAGTGGAGCCGAGTGTGCGCCGAACGATCTTCACCGAGGAACATGAGCTGTTCCGCGAGACCGCCCGCACCTTCTACCTGCGCGAATGTGCCCCGTACGCCGAGCAGTGGGAGCGCGACGGTCAGGTGAGCCGGGCCGCGTGGGCGGCTGCGGGCAAGGCCGGACTCATCGGCTGGCAGTTCCCCGAGGAGTACGGCGGCCAGGGCATCCGGGACTTCCGCTACAACGCGATCATGGCCGAGGAGATGGCGGCCACCAGCTCGGTCGGCATCGGGCTCGGGTTGCAGAACGACGTCCTGCCGCCCTATCTGATGAACCTCACCACACCTGAGCAGAAGGCCCGTTGGCTCCCCGGGGTGATCAGCGGCGAGACCATCTGCGCGCTCGCGCTGTCGGAGCCCTCCGCCGGGTCCGACCTCAAGGCCATCCGCACCACCGCCCGCCGGGACGGCGACGAGTGGGTGATCGACGGCTCCAAGACCTTCATCACCAACGGCATCCTGGCGGACCTGGTGATCGTCGCCTGCAAGACCGATCCGGAGGCCGGCCACAAGGGCATCAGCCTGATCGTCGTCGAGCGCGGCACCGAGGGCTTCGAGCGCGGACGCAAGCTCGACAAGGTCGGCATGAAGGCCCAGGACACCGCCGAACTCTTCTTCCACGAGGTCCGCGTCCCCGCCGAGAACCTGATCGGAGAGGAGGGCCGCGGTTTCTACCACATGATGGGAAACCTCCCCACGGAACGGCTCGCCATCGCCGTCTCCTCCCTGGCGGCCGCCGAGCGGGCCTACGTGGTGGCGCTGGACTACGCCAAGACCCGCACCGCCTTCGGGCAGCCCATCGGGGAGTTCCAGGCCAACCGGTTCGCGCTCGCCGGCACCAGGGCCAAGCTGAACGCCGCCCGCGTGTACCTGGACGGCTGCATCATGGCCCTGATCCAGGGGGAACTGACCGCCGACGAGGCCGCCGCCGCCAAGTACTGGACCTCCGAGACCGGCTGGGAGGTCATCGACCGCTGCATGCAGCTCTTCGGCGGCTACGGATACGTCAACGAGTACGAGATCGCGCGCATCTGGCGCGATGCCCGGGTGCAGCGGGTCTTCGGCGGGACCTCGGAGATCATGCTGGAGATCATCGGGCGGTCGCTGGGTCTGTAGGCCGGCTGGGGGCCTCGGTCCTGAGCCCCTGAACTCATTGACTAGCTTGGCTTAATAGGTTAGCTATTTAGCCTGGATGTGCGCAGTGCTGCGCGGTCTCTAGGAGGTACCCGTGGTCACGGTAGATGTGGAGCTGCACCAGGAGAGGGCGGAGCGCGACCTGCCGCGGCCGCGTCTGGTCATCGGCGGCAAGGACGTCACCGACACCAGCGGTGGCCTCTACGAGCACCGCAACCCGGCCACCGGCCTCATCCAGGCCCACGTCCCGCTGGCCGGGCCCACCGAGGTGGACCAGGCGGTCGCGGCCGCCCGCCAGGCCTTCGAGGTGTGGGGCACCATGCGCCCCGCGGAGCGCCGCCGGCTGCTCACCCGCTTCGCCGGGCTGCTGCGCGACCACATCCCCGACTTCGCGGCGATCTGCCCGCTGGAGAACGGCGTGTGCATCGGCGGCTGGGCGGAGAACGTCGGACCGCACGTCGCCGAGTGGACCGAGTACTACGCGGGCTGGGCCGACAAGATCGAGGGCATGGTCGGCGCGGCCTACAGCCCGCACGAGAACGTCGAGTACACCATCGCCGAGCCGTACGGCGTCATCGGCCACATCATCACCTGGAACTCCCCCGCGCTGTCCCTGGCCATGAAGGTCCCGCCGTCGCTCGCCGCGGGCAACACGGTGGTCATCAAGCCGGCCGAGTCCACGCCGTTCTCCGCGCTGCTCTTCGCCGACCTGGCCCGCGAGGCCGGCATCCCCGAGGGCGTCGTCAACGTCGTCACCGGGCTCGGCGACGCGGGATCGGCCCTGGTGACCCACCCCGGCGTCGACAAGATCTCCTTCACCGGCGGCCCCGCCACCGCGCGCCGCATCATGGCGGACGCGGTGCTGAGCCTCAAGCCGGTCGTGTTCGAGCTGGGCGGCAAGTCCGCCAACCTCCTGTTCGCCGACACCGATCTCGACTCCGTCGTCCCGTACTGCGCGGCCTTCGCCATGAGCAACACGGGCCAGGGCTGCGCCCTGCCCACCCGCCTGCTGGTGGAGCGCTCGGTCTACGACGAGGTCATCGCGCGGGTCACCGGGGTGATCGCCCACCTGCCGGTAGGCGACCCGCTCGACCCCACGACGTACATCGGACCCCTCATCAACGAAGCCGCCCGCGACCGCGTCCAGGGCATGGTCGACAAGGCGATCGATGACGGGGCCGGCCGGCTGGTGTACGGCGGCGAACGCATCGACTCCGACGGCTATTTCGTCTCGCCGACCGTCTTCGCGGACGTCGACAACCGGAGCGACCTTGCCCAGCAGGAGGTCTTCGGACCGGTCCTGGCGATCACCCCGTTCGACACCGAGGACCAGGCCGTCGCCCTGGCCAACGACAGCGAGTACGGCCTGTCCGCCTACATCCAGTCCCGTGACATCGCACGCGTCAACCGCCTGGTGCCGCGCCTGAGGGCCGGGACGGTCTACGTCAACCCCGGGCCGAATCCCATCACTTCGCCCGCCACGCCGTTCGGTGGCGTCGGCATCAGCGGGTTCGGGCGGGAAGGCGGCAAGGCCGGTCTGGACGAGTTCATCAACGTGAAGGGCGTCGGCATCGGCCGCGTCTGACCAACCATGGGGAGCAACCACGTGAGTCCCATCCGCCGCCTGACGTTCGGCGACATCATCCGTGAGCACCGACGGTCCTTCCCCGACGGAGTCGCCCTCGTCGACGGCGATGTCCGGCTGACCTGGCCCCAGTTGGACGAGCGCACCAACCGGCTCGCAGGCGCCCTCACGGACGCGGGTGTCGGCTCCGGCGACCGCATCCTGTGGCTGGCCCAGAACTCCTTCCGGATCTGGGAACTGCTCGCCGCCGCCGCGAAGATCGGCGCCATGGTCTGCCCCGGCTACTGGCGCTGGGCCGCCCCCGAGATGGCCTTCGCCGTCGAGGACTTCGACCCCAAGGTCGTCGTCTGGCAGGACGAGGAGATCGGTGACACGGTCGCCAAGGCACGGGCCGAACTCGGCAGCGACCACCGGGCGTTGTGGCTGCGCCACGACACCGAGGGCGCCGACTCCTACGAGTCCTTCCTTGCCTCCGGGGCGCCGGAGGACCCCGTCGCCGACGTCGACCCCGACTCCGCGCTCCTGGTCATCTACACCGCGGCGATCTCCGGCCGGCAGTCCGGCTCGATGCTGTCCCACCGCAACCTGCTCGCCATGGGCGCGAGCGCCGCCTGGATGGGGGACATCGGCACGGAGACGTCCTTCCTCGGCGCCGGTCCCATGTTCCACATCGGCAACTACCAGTTCTGGGGCGTCCCGGCCTTCGTCCACGGCGGCAAGAACGTGGTCGTGCGCCGCGTGGTCGCCGAGGAACTGCTCCCACTGCTCGCGGCGGAGAAGTGCACCCACGCCTACCTGATGCCCCCGACCATCGCGCAGCTCGTCGCCCTCAACCGCGAGGCCGGCCACGACCTCTCCCACCTGCGCGCGAGCGTGGCAGCCCAGCTCTGGGAGGGCACCGTCCCCACCGACCAGAGCCGCTTCACCCGCAACGGCGGTGGCATGGGCCGCGGTTACGGGCAGACCGAGGTGACCGGCTTCGCCGTGACCGGCGCCTACGGCGACGCGGGCGCCGGCAACGCGGGACGCCCCGGCCCCTTCACCGCCGTACGTATCCTGAACGGCTCCGGCCAGGAGTGCGCGGTCGGCGAGGCCGGTGAGATCTGTGTCCGCGGCGACCTCGTGCACCTCGGGTACTGGAACCGGCCCGAGATCAACGAGGAACGCTTCCGCTTCGGCTGGTGGCACACCACCGACCTCGGCCGACGCGAGCCCGACGGCACGATCAGCTTCCTCGGGACGACGACCCGCATGCTCAAGTCGGCCGCGGAGAACATCTTCCCGGCCGAGGTGGAGAACTGCATCGAGTCCCACCCCTCGGTCAAGGAGGCGGCCGTGATCGGCGTGCCCAACGAGCGCTGGGCGCAGGACGTCAAGGCCGTCGTGGTCCTCCAGCCGGGCGCCGAGCCGCTCACCGCGGCGGACGTCATCGAGCACTGCCGGGCGCGCATCGCCTCGTACAAGAAGCCGAAGACGGTCGAGTTCGTCGACGCCCTGCCGCGCACCAAGGACTACGCCAAGGACTACGAGGTGCTCGACGAGCGCTTCGGCGGGGGCGGCTACCCCGGCGGCGACACGCTCGGCGCGGGACGGTGACCGCGTGAACGGCCGCCAACCCGTGGTCGTCGGCGTGCACGCCACCGAACAGGCGCTGACACTGCCCGACCGCGACGCCGTGGACCTCGCCCTCGAAGCGGTGCGCGGCGCGATCGCGGACGCCGGACTGACCCCGGCCGACATCGACGGCGCCCAGGTCGACTGGCCCGGCCCCGGCGGCGTACCCGGCGAGGGCAGCTCCTGGGCGCGGATGCTGGGCCGGGACCTGCGCTGGACCAGCGACTCCATGCTCGACAACGCGGGCTCACGGGGCCTGTTGAAGGCGGCCGCCGCCATCAGCGCCGGATACGCGGACACCGTCGTCGTCGGCGGCTGCAAGCTGGTCTCGCGCGGATCCGGGCCGGTCGGAGCCGGGGTGCCGCTGGAGTTCGCCGACGTGTGGGGCAGCTATGTCGTCGCCCAGTTCGCGCTGGTGGCGGCCCGGCACATGCACGAGTACGGCACGACCTCCCGCCAGCTCGCCGAGGTCGCCGCCACCATCCGCAACAACGGCACCACCAACCCGGAGGCAATGATGTACGGCCGCGGCCCGTACACCGCCGACGACGTCCTCGCCTCCCGGATGGTGGCCACGCCCTTCCACCTGCTGGACTGCTGCATCGTCGGCGAGGGCGGCGCCGCGATCGTGGTCACCACCGCCGAACGGGCCCGCGACCTGCCGCAGGTGCCCGTTGCGGTGCTCGGCGGCGGCATGGAGTACCACCAGGCCGCGTACGCCAACCCTGCGCTGTACCGGGAGGTCGGCCAACTCGGCCGGGACGCGGCCACCCGCGCCTACGCGATGGCCGGCGTCGGCCCGCAGGACGTGGATGTCTTCTCCCTGTACGACCCCAACTCCTTCGAGATCATCCGGCAGTTGGAGGCACTTGGCCTGTGCGGTGAGGGCGAGGGCGGACCACTGGCGGCCAGTGGTGCCATCGCCGTCGGTGGCAAGCATCCCGTCAATCCCGACGGGGGCTGTCTGTCGTACGCCTGGAACGGGACCCAGCAGATGACGCTCAAAGTCGTCGAAGCGGTACGGCAGTTGCGCGGTACCGCCGTGCACCAGGTCGAGGGCGCCGAGCTCGCGGTCGTCGGGAACGCCGGGTCCGGGGCGCAGCACTACGAGATGAGCCTGCTGGGGAGAGCGCGATGAGCCGGCCCGTACCCGTCCCCACCGAACTGTCCGAGCCGTTCTGGGACGCGGCCCGCCGCGGCGACCTGGTCGTCCCCTACTGCCCGAACTGCGACCTGCGCTTCTTCGTGCCCGAGCCCGCCTGCCCCGGGTGCCTGGCCTCGGACTGGCACTACGTGGCGAGCACGGGCCGGGGGACCGTGTACTCGGTGACCGTGGTGCACCGCGCACCCGGCCCCGGCTTCGACACACCCTTCGCGCTCGCCGTGATCGACCTCGACGACGGCGCCACCCTGCTCTCCCATGTCGACGCCGGCGATCCGGAGGCCGTGGCCATCGGCATGCGCGTGCGCGTCGACTTCCGGCCGCTCACGGACGAGATCACGCTGCCGTATTTCGTGCCGGAGCACTGATCAAACCGGGGTGTCCCACTCTCGTGAAAATTTAGTGGGCTAAGTGTATTTAGATAGCGGTATTCCTGGATAGCATCGGGCCGTCATCGTGCGGGCCCATCGGAGCGGCCTGTCACTTGGATCATCGCTGGGGACCTCAGTGGCAGTGCACGCGCGTGCGTCGAAGAGACAAGGCCCAAAGGGCAGCGAAGGCACCGGAGTCCGGCGACAGCCGTCACTGCGCACGGTCCTGCTCATCCTGGCCCTGGTACCCAGCGTCACCCTCGTAGCCCTGTGGCTGGCGAGCTCCACGCAGCTCTACGCGGACTGGCAGACGCAGAAGGACCGCAACGCGGCCTCCAACGCGGCGGCACGTCCGATCATGGCGGCCTTCTTCGACCTCCAGGAGGAACGGCGGCTCAGCGGCGCGGAGTTGGCCGACCCCAAGGGCTACCAGAAGGCGCTGCGCGCGCAGCGCGTCCGCACCGACGCCGATGTCACGGCCGTCCAGGAACTGCCCGACAGTGGCTGGAGCGCCCCTGACGACATCCGCGCCGACGTCGTCCAGGTGGGCAGGAACCTGCGGAAACTGGCCGACTACCGCACGGGGGTGGACCAGCGAACCGCCTCCCAGCAGCAGACCTTCGACCGCTACACGAGCCTCATCTCCGGCCAGTTGAACCTGTTCACCACGCTGAGCCACGTCGGTCTGCCCAACATCGACTACCTCGCCCGGCCGGCCATCGACTCGGTCTGGGGCATGGAGATGATCTCGCGGGAGAACGCGCTCTTCACCCGCGGCTCGGTGACCGGACGGCTCTCCGCCACCGAACGCGGGCAGCTCGCCGGATGGATCGGCTCCCAGCACTTCCTCTACGACAACAAGATCGTGCCCCTCGTCCCGGACGACCAGGCCGCGCTCTACCGGAAGTTGATGGCGGGCAGCGCGTGGAAGCACAAGACGGCGGCTGAGCAGAACGTCCTGTCCGACACCGGCACCGGCACCGGCACCGGCACCGGCACCGGCACCGGCACCGGCACCGGCTCCGGCTCCGACACTGGCTCCGGTACCGACACCGGCTCCGCTTCCGGCTCCGGCTCGGGGGCCGACGCGGACAAGTTCTCCAAGGACCTGGGCACGACGTGGAGCGAGAGCGTCGGGCCGGTCGCCGCCCAGCTCCAGCAGCTCAACACCGCCTACTCGGTGACCCTGACGGCGGCCACCGAGAAGGAACTGAACGCGATGGTGCGGCGGTTGGTCGTCACCAGCGTGATGGGCGCGGTGGCGGTGCTCGTGGTCGTGCTGATCAGCGCGCTGCTCACCCGGACCTTGCGCCGCCGGATCTCCGCGCTGCGCGTCGCCGCCCTGGACCTCCAGACCCGCATGCCGGCCGTGGTGGAACGCCTGCGTACCGGAGACGTCGTCGACCTGGACGCCGAACTCCCCGCGATCCAGCACGGTGACGACGAACTCGGCCAACTGGGCCAGGCGTTGAACCTGGCGCGCCACAGCGCCCTGGACACGACGATGGCTCAGGTCTCGCAGTTCCGCGGCTTCGAGAAGCTGCTCCAGCGCATCGCCCGGCGTACCCAGCTGCTCATCGGCCTCCAGATGAAGAAGCTCAGTGAGCTGGAGCGCCGGCACGAGGATCCCGAGGTCCTTGAGGGCCTGTTCGACCTCGACCATCTGACCGCGAGGCTGCGGCGCTACGAGGAGAACCTGGTGATCCTCGGAGGCGGCCAGCCGCAGCGACGCTGGCGCAAGCCCGTCCTGCTGCTGGATGTGCTGCGCTCCGCACAGAGCGAGGTGCAGGACTACCGGCGGATCCAGATCGACGTCGAGGACCGGGTGTGGCTGGCCGAGCGCGCCGTCGGCCTGGTGATCCACGTGCTGGCCGAACTCATGGAGAACGCGGTGGGCTTCTCCAGACCACCGACGCCGGTGGAGGTGTACGCCGCCCGGGTGGGGCGCGGTCTCGCGGTGGAGATCGAGGACCGCGGCGTGGGCATGGACCCCGAGCAGTACGACGCGGCCAACCGGCTGATGACCGAGCCGCCCCGCATGGACGTCATGTCCCGGGCGGACGACGTCAGGCTCGGCCTCTATGTGGTGGCCCGGCTGGCGCGCGCCCTGGACATCCAGGTGGAGCTGCGGCCCTCCTCGTTCGGCGGCACCCGGGTCGTCGTCCTCATACCCGACGAACTCGTCGTCGAGGCCCCCGGGCGGACCGGACCCACCGCCGGTGCAGCCCAGGCAGCCGACGCCGCTTGGCCGCCACCCCCCGAAGCAGCCGACGCAGGCTGGCCGCCGCCCCCCGATCCGGCCGTCGCGGACGCGCCCGGCGTGGAGCACAGGACGGTCCCGGACGCGGACACCCTGGTGACCGGCCGGGTCGCTCCGCTCGAAGCCCCGGCCCCCATGAGCGATGTGTGGACCCGGCCGCCGCGTCCCCGACCGGGGCCGCAGCCGGCCGGCGCACCGCGGGGGAGCGGCACCCTGCGCGTGGATGTCGCGCCGGGTGTGCAGCCGCTGCCCAAACGGGTGCGCCTGGCCAGTCTCGCCGATGAACTGCGGGACCCGGCCGCGGGCCCGGCGGCGCCGTCGGCCGATGAGCGGACACCGGACCGGCGGCCCGCGCCCGCCCGCTCCGGCGCGACGATCGGTGCCTTCCAGCGCCAGTCCCGGATGGTCCGGCGTGACCTTCCCCCGACCGACCACGAACCCCTCGACGTGCTCCCGCAGCGTAGACGGACCCCGACGGAAGACTGACCATGACAATGCGAACGACCGCCACCCATCCGGACCTCGACTGGTTGCTGGACGGCTTGGTCGAACAGGTTCCCGGCACGCACCACGCCATCGTGCTGTCCGACGACGGGCTGGTGGTCAGCCAGTCCAGCACCATCGCCCGCGGCGACGCCGAGCGCCTGGCGGCCATCGCCACCGGCCAGCAGAGCCTGGCCCGCGGGGTGGGCCAGCTGTTCGGGGGTGGTTCGGTGCACCAGGTCATCGTCGAGCTGACCGACCTGTGGCTGTTCATCTCCGCCGCGGGCCGCGGTACTCATCTGGCCGTGGTGGCCTCCCAGGAAGTGGACGCCGAGTTGATGACCGTGGCCATGCACACGCTGATGCAGCAGGTGGGCCAGCGCATGAGCACCGAGACGCGCTTCGGGGCAACCGTCGACGAGCGCGGTGTACGTGAGTGAGCCACTGGATGGACGGCCTGGAGGACGGGGATGCTGAAGAGCTGTCGGTCCGGCCCTACACGATCACCCACGGCCGGACGGCACCCACGCGTGACGACCTCACTCTCATCACCCTCGTGACGACCGTGGAACCGCCACCGGGCCGGGCCGGGATGCGGGGCCTGGAACCCGAGCACCGCTCGATCCTCCAGCAGTGCCGCACACCCGCCGCCGTGGCCGAGATCGCGGCGGACCTGAACCTGCCCGTGGCGGTCACGAAGATCCTGATCGACGATCTGGTCGCACTGGGCAGGGCGACCACCCGTCCGCCGATCGCGGTAGCAGCAGGGAAACCAATGGACATGACACTTCTTCGGGCGGTGAGGGATGGCCTTCGCAGACTCTGACCCCGCGGGCCGGGCCCTCGACGGCTCGGCACCCGCGGCGGTCAAGATCCTTGTGGCCGGCGGCTTCGGCGTGGGCAAGACGACGCTGGTCGGGGCGGTGAGCGAGGTGGCACCGCTGCGCACCGAGGAGTACCTGACCGTCGCGAGCGTGGGCGTGGACGACGTCGAGGGCGTCGAGCGGAAGGCCACCACCACGGTGGCCATGGACTTCGGCCGCATCATGATCAACCCCCGGCTGGTGGTCTACCTCTTCGGTACGCCCGGCCAGGAGCGCTTCTGGTTCATGTGGAACGACCTCGTGCACGGCGCGCTCGGCGCGGTGGTGATCGCCGACACCCGGAGACTGGAGACCAGCTTCGCGTCCATCGACTTCTTCGAGAGCCGCGGCATCCCCTTCGTGATCGGCGTCAACTGCTTCCACGGCCACCAGGAACGCACCGAGCGGGAGATCCGCGAAGCGCTCGACCTCGACCCGGAAGTCCCCCTGGTGATGGGGGACATGCGACAGAAGGCGGTCGGCCGCGACCTGCTGCTCGCGCTGGCCGAACATCTCATTGCCGCGAACTCGATTAATTAATTTAATCAGTTATCTAGTAGAGTGGGCCGTCTACCCGGTGCCCGGGCTGTGCCACGCACCCCCGGGCCGGACGGAGGTGGGCCCGGTGACGAGTACGACGGGACGACAGGGCGGCGGCGGTGGCCGGGTGAACGGCGTCAAGGTCCGCGTGCCCAAGATGGCCGAACTGGTGGCGGCACAACTGCGCCGCAAGATCGTGCGCGGGGAACTCGCCGAGGGCGAGGCGCTGCCGGCCGAGTCCGCGCTGATGGCGGAGTTCGCCGTGTCCCGGCCCACGCTGCGCGAGGCGTTCCGCGTGCTGGAGTCGGAGTCGCTCATCAGCGTGCGCCGGGGCGCCCGGGGCGGGGCACGGGTGCAGATCCCGGAAGGCACGGTCGCCGCCCGGTATGCCGGCGTCGTCCTCGAATACCGCGGCACCACCCTCAAGGACGTCTACGACGCCCGTACGGTCATCGAGGCGCCGTGCGCCGGACTGCTGGCCGAGGGACGCACGGACGAGGACCTGGAGCGGCTGCGGGCCGCCGTCGCCGAGGCCGAGGCGCTGATGGACGACCCCTCCGCCTTCATCCGTGCCCACATGGAGTTCCACGCCCTGGTCGTCGAACTGGCGGGCAACGAGACGCTGAGCGTCCTCAACGGCATGGTCCGGCACATCATCGACCAGGCGAACTGGTCCCACGTCGACCTGGACGCCGGCAGCCCCGAGAACGTACGGGCCAACCGCCGGGGCTTCCGCGCCCACGGCGCGCTCGTCGAACTGGTCGCCCAACGCCGGGCCGAGGCCGCCGAGGAGCTCTGGCGCCTGCATCTCCAGGAGGCCGAGGACTACCTGCTGCAGAACAGGTCCATGACCACCGTCCTGGACCTGCTCGGCTGACACGCCAGTCCTGCTCGGCTGACGCGCCAGCCCTGCTCGGCTGACACGCCGGTCCTGCTCGGCCGACGTGCCGGTCCCGCTCGGCCGACCGTCACTCGGGGGCGCGCAGCTCCTGCACGATGGGCTCCCACACCTCGGCGTCGATCTCGTACGCCGTGTAGAAGGACACCCGGTCGACCAGCGCCCCGTACCGGCGCCGGATCTCACCCGCGACCCGCTCCGGCTCCGCCACGACCGCGAAGGTGTGCAGCACCTCGTCGTCGACCAGGCCGCTCATCGCCTCCCACTTGTCCGCGCGTCGGGACGTCGACAACGCGTGCAGCTCGTCGCCGAGTTCGCCCCAGCCGTGCAGCTCCAGCACCCCGCGGTAGGCGGGTGTGCTGCCGTAGAAGGCGATCTGGGCGCGGGTGCCGTCGATCGCCCGGCTCATCTCCTCCTCCGTGCGGCCGGTCGCGGTCAGCAGCAGATGGGAGACGGCGAAGTCGGCCCGCGTACGGCCGGACGCGGCCAGCCCCGCCTCCACGGTCGGCAGGGTCACCTCCCGCAGGTACCGCTCGGTGGTGAAGCCGTGCGCGAGCAGCCCGTCGGCCACCTCGCCCGCCACCTGGGTCATCGCCTGGCCGACCGCGGCCACGAACACCTTGGGCGCGCCACCGGGGGCGGGCGGCGGCGAGAAGAAGGGCGACATCAGGGTGTGCGAGTAGAAGTCGCCGCGGAAGTTCAGCTTCTCGCCCTCGTTCCAGGCAGCCCAGATCGCGTGCAGCGCGCTCACGTACTCCCGCATGCGGGCCGCGGGCCGGCTCCACGGCATGTCGAAGCGCCGCTCGATGTGGGGTTTGATCTGGCTGCCGAGACCGAGCGAGAACCGTCCGCCGGCGTAGGTCTGGAGGTCGTGCGCGGTGTACGCGAGCTGCATGGGGGAGCGGGCGAAGGCGACCGCGATGGCCGTGCCGACCTCCAGCAGGTCGGTGTGCTCGGCCGCCAGCACCAGCGGCAGGAACGGGTCGTGCTTGGACTCCGACGCCCACAGCCCGTCGTAACCCGCCTTCTCGTGGTGCCGAGCCTCCTCCACGACCTCCGCGGTGCTCCACACGTTGAGCTTGCCGTCGACCTTCATGCCGCTCCCTTTTCCTTGTCCATGCCGATTCTGTGTGCGAGCAGCTCCCGGTGGTACGCCGGATCGCCGAACAGCAGCTGTGACGTCTTGGCCCGCTTCAGATAGAGGTGGGCCGGGTGCTCCCAGGTGAAGCCGATGCCGCCGTGCACCTGGATGTTCTGCTCGGTCGCCAGGACGCACGCGTCGGAGCAGAACGCCTTGGCGAGACTTGCCACGGCGGGCAGCTCCGGGTCCTCGGTTTCCGACGCGAGCAGGGCGTAGTGGGCGGCGGCGCGCGCCGACTCCACCTCCAGCAGGACGTCGGCCAGCAGGTGCTTGACGGCCTGGAAGGAACCGATGGGCCGCCCGAACTGGTGGCGCACCTTGGCGTACTCCACCGCCATGTCGAGCGCGCGGGAGGCCACCCCGACCTGCTCGGCGGCCAGCGCCACCGCAGCCCGGTCTAGCACCTCCGAGACCAGGTCCCAGCCGTGGCCGTGCGTACGCAGCCGGGTCGCCGGTACGTCCTGGTAGTCGAGGCGGGCCTGGCGGCGGGTCGGGTCCATCGTGGGCAGCGGCGCCCGGGTCAGGCCGGCCGCCTCACCCTCGACGCAGAACACGCCGATGCCGTCTCCGGCGCGGGCGACGGTGAGGACGACATCGGCGGTGGCACCGTCCAGGACGAACGTCTTGTGCCCGGAGAGCAGCCAACTCCCGTTGCTCTCGCGGGCGGTGAGCCGTACGCCTGCCGCGTCCCAGCGGGCGGAGTCCTCGGTCAGGGCGAGTGTCCCGACGAGTTCACCGGAGGCCAGGCCCGGCAACAGGCGCTTGCGGGCCTCCTCGTCGGCGCAGCGCAGCAGCGTGGTCGTCGCCAGCACGGCCGAGGACAGGAACGGCGCGCACAGCAGCGCGCGGCCCATCTCCTCCATCACCACGCCCACTTCGACCGGCCCGCACCCGGCACCGCCGTACTCCTCGGGGACCGCGAGGCCCTGCAACCCGAGCTCCGTCCCCATCCGGCGCCACAGCGCCCGGTCGAAGCCCTCGGCCGTCTCCATCAGGCGCCGCGTCTCGGCCTCGGGCGAGGTGTCGGCCAGGAACGCCCTTACGGTGCGCCCCAGTTCCTCCTGCTCCTCGCTGAACGCGAAGTCCATGTCTCAGCCCTCCCCGGTTGTCCGGCGACGGGCGCGGGACGCGATGATCTTCTCTACGACGTCGATGTGGTCCGGCGAGTGCATGGTCTCCTGCTCGGCGAGCAGGGCGGGTTCGAGCACGGTGGCGAGTGCCTGCTCCAGGTGCAGGTTCACCGCGCGCTTGGTCTCGCGCAGCGCCTGCACGGGCAGGGCGGCCAGCCGTCCGGCGAGGTCCATGGCCTCGTCCAGGAGCTTGTCCTTGGGCACGGCCCGGTTGGCGACGCCCAGCCGGACCGCCTCCTCGGCGCTCACCCGGTCACCGAGGAACAGCAGTTCCTTCGCGCGGGTCAGTCCGACGAGCAGGGGGAGGACGAGCGCACCGCCGTCGCCCGCGACGAGGCCGACCTGGACATGAGGGTCCGAGAGGTAGGCGTCGTCGGCGATCAGCACGAGGTCGCTCAGCAGGGCCAGGCTGCATCCCAGGCCCACCGCGGGCCCGTTGACGGCCGCGATCACCGGCAGCGGGCAGCGCACCATCCCGGTGATGATCCGCCGCGCCTCGTCGACGTTCTGCTCCCGGAAAGCGCGGTCGCGCTGAACTCGGGTCATGATGTCGAAGTTGCCCCCGGCGCTGAACGCCCGGCCGCGCCCCGTGAGGACGACCACGCGGGCCTCCGGGTCGGCGGCGAGGGAGTCCCACAGCGAGGCCAGACCCGCGTGCAGCTCCTCGCTCATCGCGTTGAGCTGGTCCGGCCGGTTCAGCTCGATCAGCCAGACCGGCCCGACGGCCGTCACCAAGAGGTCCGTCATCTCCACCGCCATCAGTCATCATCGAACGAGTCAGTAGAGTTGAATGCTATAACTAATTAAGCTTTCTGGAAACGGCTCGCCGGAGTGACGGAGGACGCGTATGCCGGTGCAGGAGTACGAGACCGTACGGGCCGAGGTGGCGGACCGGATCCTCACCGTCAGCCTCAACCGGCCCGAGAAGCTCAACGCCTTCAACCCGCAGATGATGGCCGACCTGCTCGACGTCCTGGACGCGGCCGACGCCGACGACGAGATCCGGGTGATCGTGGTGACCGGCGCCGGGCGCGGCTTCTGCGCGGGCGCCGACGTCAGTTCCGGCGGCTCCTCCTTCGACCACCGCAAGGCGGGCGCCTGGCACCGGGACACGGGCGGCCGGGTCGCCCTGCGGATCTTCTCCAGCACGAAGCCGGTGATCGCGGCGATCAACGGCCCGGCGGCGGGCGTCGGGGCCAGCATGACCCTGCCCATGGACATCCGCCTGGCGTCGACCTCGGCGAAGTTCGGCTTCGTCTTCGCCCGCCGCGGCATCGTGCCGGAATCGGCGGCGAGCTGGTTCCTGCCCCGGGCCGTCGGCATGCAGAAGGCCATGGAGTGGGTGGCCACGGGCCGCGTGTTCGGCCCGGACGAGGCCCTCGCGGCCGGGCTGGTCCGCTCGGTGCACCCACCGGAGGAACTGCTGCCTGCGGCGTACGCCCTCGCCCGGGAGATCGCCGACAACACCTCCGCGATCTCCGTCGCCCTTTCCCGCCAGATGATGTGGCGGATGCTGGGCGAGCCCCACCCGATGGCCGCCCACCGGCTCGACTCCCGGATCATGAGCCAGATCGGCGGCGGCCCGGACCCGGTGGAGGGCGTCCAGTCGTTCCTCGCCAAACGGCCCCCGGAGTTCCCGGGCCGGGTCAGCAAGGACATGCCACCCCTGTATCCCTGGTGGCAGGAAGAGGAGTTCCGCCCCCTGGAGGACCGGGCACCGGCACCGGAGGTCCAGGCATGACGACGTACGACTACATCGTGGTGGGCGCGGGGTCCGCGGGCTGCGTCCTCGCGAACCGGCTCTCCGAGGACCCGAAGACGTCCGTCCTGCTGATCGAGGCAGGCGGCCGGGACACCACCCCGCTGATCAGGATGCCCAAGGGATTCGGCAAGCTGCTCGGTGATCCCCGGTTCGCCTGGCACTACCCGGTCGAGCCGGTGGGCCCGAGCCGCCGCGTCGAGCACTGGGTCCGCGGCCGGACGCTCGGCGGCTCCAGCTCGGTCAACGGCATGGTCTACAACCGCGGTGACCGCGCCGACTACGACGAGCTGGAACGCCTCGGCAACCCCGGCTGGGGCTGGGACACCATGCTGCCGATTTTCCGGCGCATCGAGGACAACGCGCTCGGCGCCTCCCCGGCTAGGGGAGCCGGCGGCCCACTCCACGTCTCCACCGCTCCGCGGCCGGAGCCGCTCTGCGAGGAGGCGATCGCCGCCGGCACCGGACTCGGATGGCGCCGCACCGACGACCTGAACGCGAGCGACGACGAACGCATCGGCTACGCCATGGCCACCATCAAGAAGGGACAGCGATTCAGCGCCGCCCGCGCCTTCCTGCACCCCGTCGCGGACCGGCCGAACCTGACCATCTCGGTGGACACCGTCGTGACGCGCGTCCTTGCCGAGCATGGCAGAGCCGTCGGCGTGCGCACCCGCAGCAAGGGCCTGGAGGCCGACTTCCGGGCCCGGCGCGAGGTGATCCTCTCCGCCGGCAGCATCGCCACGCCCAAGATCCTCCAGCTGTCCGGCATCGGCCAGGCCGAGACGCTGAAATCGGCGGGCGTCGATGTCCTGGTCGACAGCCCGCACGTGGGCGGCCGGATGCGCGAGCACCGCTGTTTCGTGGTCCAGTACCGGCTGAAGGACGACCTCGGCTACAACAAGGCGCTGAGCACCCCGCTGCGGCAGGCCCTGTCGGGGGCGAGATACCTGGCGACCCGCAGTGGACCGCTGGCCGCGCCCGCTTTCGACGTCATCGCCTTCTTCAAGACCCGCCCCGAACTCGCCCGGCCGGACGCCCAGTTGCTGATCGCGCCGGTGTCCCTGCTGCCCGACGTCCCCGGCAAGGAGACCGGCGTGGAGCGCGAGCCCGGAGTGATGGGCCTCGGCTACGTCCTGCGCCCCACAGCAGAGGGCGGCCTGCACATCACGTCGGCCGACCCCGACGCTCCTCTCACCATCACGCCGAACTACTACGGCTCCGACCACGACCGCACGGTGGGAACCGCCCTCTTCCGGCGCATGCGGGAACTCTTCGAGACCGAGCCGATCGCCGGCCGGATCACCGCCGAGACGCTGCCGGGCCCCGGTGTGCGCGAGGACCAGGAGATCATCGACGCCGGTCTCGACCAGGGACGCTGCGGTTACCACGCCATCGGCACCTGTGCCATGGGCCCGGCCGAGGACGACGTCGTCGACGGCCGGCTGCGGGTGCGCGGCGTCGAGGGACTGCGGGTCGTGGACTGCTCGGTCCTGCCGACCATGGTGTCCGGCAATCTGAACGCGCCGATCATGGCCATGGCCTGGAGTGCGGCCGACCTCATCCTCGAGACGGTGTGATCCCGTGTCGGGAGATCTGGCCGAAACATTGTCGTAGTTTGTTTGACCTGTTACGGTCCGGTCGGCGGACATTCAGTTGAATGCGCTAAACCATTCACCGCCTGGACGGTACCCATGAGCGATGGTTTGCTGCATGAATCCCTTCGCTGTGTCGACTGGGGGGTCGCCACGGCGGACACCATCGCGGCGCCTCTGCCGCCCCGGCCGGAACGCGGCGGGCACTTCCGGCAGTGGACCGACGACCTCAGGCAGCTGACCGGCGTGGTCGCGGACACCCACCGCATGGTCGCCGGATGGCCGCAGCTCCAGCCCCACGGCCCCGGCAGCTGGGACCGGGACGCCCTGGACCGCTGCGACCGCGCGCTCGACGCCCTGCTCGCGCACGGCACCCGGCCCGCTCTCACCCTGCTCGACCGCTCACTGCCGCCGTGGCTGGACGCGGCCGGCGGCTGGCTCGCCCGTGAGACCGCCGAGCACTTCGCCGCCTACGCCGCCGAACTGGGCCGCCGTTTCGGCGACCGGGTGGAGCGCTGGATCACCTCCACCGACCTCGCAGGACCCACGCTCGCCGATCACGTGGCCGGAATGTACCCCCCGAACCGGGGCGCGGGCCGGGCCGGACTGCCCGCGGTCCACCACATCCTGCTCGCGAACGGCCTCGCCACCCAGGCCCTGAGGGCCACCGGCGCGGGGGGCCGGATCGGCACCACGGTCACCCTCGTGGGCGGCTACCCGGCCACCGACGACCCCTACGACCGGCTCGCCCTGGAACGCCTGGAGAGCTGGACCAACCGACTCTTCCTCGACCCCCTGCTGCTCGGCGAGCACATGGTGACCGAGGACGGCGACTCGCCGGTCCAGGACACCGGCTGCGTACGCCCCGGCGACCTGGAGACCATCACCACCGAGCAGGACCTGCTGGGCCTGTCCTGGCACACCCCGTTCCGCGTCGCCGCGCCGGAGAACCTGCCCCGCGTGCTGCCGACGAGGACCTGTCAGAGCGCCCTCAACGAGGTCAACCGCCTGCTCGTGGGCCTGGGCTTCGCGATCGTCCCGTTCGACGACGTGGAGACCACCGCCTACGGCTGGCCGATCATCCCCGAAGGACTCGCCGACGCCGTCGCCGAACTCTACGAGCTGTACGGCGACGCGCTGCCGCCGCTGTCCGTCATCGACAACGGCATGGGCGACCTGGACCTCGTCGACGCCACGGGACACAGCGACGACGACCGGCGCCGGGCCCTGCTGCGCGCCCGCCTCTCCTGGCTGGCCCGACTCACCGCGGCCGGTGTGCGGGTGTGCGGCTACGAGTACTGGTCGGTCCTGGACAACCTGGAGGCCAAGTTCCGCTACACCCGCCTGTACGCGATGGCGGTCCCGGACCACGAGGCCCCGCCGCGTCCCTCGATCCCCTCCGACTGGCTGCACCACGGCGCCTTCGCCGGCGCGGCCGTACCGGAAGCGGGGCGGCCTACGGGGCTGACTCTGGTGCCGGCTCCGCCCCGGGCCAAGGACGGCGCGACTTCGTAGCCCGCCCCCCGGCTCAGGACGCCGGAGCCTCGTAGTCCCTGCCCCGGATCAGCCGCACCGGCGTGTAGACGAGGACGTCCTCGTCCCGCTGGTTGCGTACGGTGATCCGGCTGGTCACCACGCCCCGGCCGGGCTTGCTGGAGGGCCGGGACCCCGTGGTCTCCACGACGGCGTACACGGTGTCGCCGACGTACACGGGACCCAGCACGTCGAGTTCCATGTGCAGGAAGGCGAGGCCCGTGCCGTGCAGCACGTTCGTCTGGAGGACGAGGCCCTCGGCGATGCAGTACGTCAGTCCCCCCGGGACCAGTCGCCCCGTGTAGCCGCCGTCCGCGGCGTGCGAGGCGTCCCAGAAGAGGGGCTCGGTGAAGCCGCCCCAGGTCACGAAGTTGACCAGATCCGTCTCCGTGATGGTGCGGCGGGCGGTCCGGAAGACCTGCCCGACCGGCATCTCCTCATAGGTCAACCCCTTGACCAGAAGGGGGACTTCGGTGCTGGTCTGCTGCGGTGCCATGATCGATCGGTTCCTCTCGTACGGTGGTCACAGGTCGAGCGGGTGCTTGGCGCCGACTCCCTCGAAGTCCGCGGCGCGCTTCTCGCGGTGCGCGGCGAGTCCCTCGACGACCTCGTGCCCGCCGAACCCGAAGAACTCCAGCCCGAGCGAGGCCTCGAAGATCGGCTGGGCGGTGCGGTACCAGTGGTTGAGGGACCGCTTGGTCCAGCTGATCGCGCTGGCCGGTCCGCCGGCCAGGGCGGCCGCCACCCGCAGGGCCTCGGTGTGCACGTCGGCGTCGTCCACGCACTTCGACACCAGCCCGATCCGCTCGGCCTCCTCGCCGGTGAGCGTCTCGCAGGTCAGCAGGTAGTACTTGGCCTTGGCCATGCCGCACAGCAGCGGCCAGCAGATGGCGGCATGGTCACCGGCCGCGACCCCGAGCCGCGTGTGCCCGTCGACGATCTTCGCCGTACGGGCGACGACGGAGATGTCCGCCAGCATGCCGATGACCAGACCGGCCCCGACCGCCGGGCCGTGGATCGCGGAGACCACCGGCTTGGAGCAGTTGAGCACCCCGTAGACCATGTCCCGCGCCTCCCGCATCACCCGGGCCCGCACCGCGTAGTCCTCGGTCATGGCGTCGATGGAGTCGAAGGTCCCGCCCGCGGAGAACGCCCGCCCCGCCCCCTGGACGAGCACCGCGCGGGTCTCCTCGTCCCGGTCCACGACGGCCCAGATATCGGCGAGTTCGCCGTGCATCCGCGGGTCGACGGCGTTGAGGTTCGGGGCGTCGAGCACGATCCGCAGCACGCCGGGCGCGGGCCGCTCGAAGGTCAGGCTCGTGAACGGGGCGTAGGGATCGGTCACGGCACACTCCTGGTGTATTCAGTGTGGATACTATAATTATCTAACTGTATCGAGAGGTGGGCGGCAAGCAGGCCGCACGTGACGTTGCACCGAGGACGGGAAGCTCGGCATGGATCTCACCTTCAGCGAGGAACAGGACGAACTGCGCAAGGTCGTCCGCTCGTTCTTCGCCAAGCACTCCGACGAGGCGACCGTGCGCCGCCTGGCCGCCGACCCCCGGGGTCACGACCCCGCCGTCTGGCGGCGGATGGCCGGCGAACTAGGCCTCCAGGGGCTCGCCGTACCGGAGGAGTACGGCGGTTCGGGCTTCGGCTACGTCGACCTCGGCATCGTCTTCGAGGAGGCGGGCCGCGCACTGCTCGGCGGGCCGTACTTCGCCACCGTAGCCCTGGCCGCCGAGGCCCTGCTGCGCTGCGCCGACGAGCAGGCGCGGCACGACTTCCTGCCGGGCATCGCGTCCGGCGAGACGGTGGCCACGCTGGCGCTCACCGAGGACAGCGGCCGCTGGGACGAGCAGGGCATCGGGCTCACCGCGGTCCGCGACGAGACCGGCACCTGGCGACTGACCGGCGTGAAGACCTACGTCCCCGACGGACACCTCGCCGACCTGCTCCTGGTCGCCGTAAGCACCCCCTCAGGGGTCAGCCTCCTGGCCGTCGAGAGCGCCGACGCACCAGGTCTCGCCCGAACTCCCCTCCCCACTCTCGACCAGACCCGCAAGCAGGCCCGGATCGAGTTCACGCACACCCCCGCCCGCCTCCTGGGCTCTGAGGGCACCGCGTGGCCCGCCCTGGAGCGCACCCTCGCCACCGCCGCCGTACTCCTGGCGGCGGAGCAGGTCGGGGGAGCCGCGGCCGCCCTGGACGCCGCCGTGGACTACGCCAAGATCCGCGAGCAGTACGGCCGGCCCATCGGCTCGTTCCAGGGGATCAAGCACAAGTGCGCCGACATGCTCATGGAGATCGAGTCCGCCCGCTCGGCCGCGTACGGCGGACTGTGGGCGCTGGACGCGGGCGACGGGACGGAGATCGCCGTCGCCGCCGCCCTCGCGCAGGCCTTCTGCTCGGAGGCGTTCACCAAGGTCGCCGCGGACAACATCCAGGTCCACGGCGGGATCGGCTTCACCTGGGAGCACCCCGCGCACCTGTACTTCAAGCGGGCCAAGAGCTCCGAGGCACTGCTCGGCACACCGTCGTACCACCGGGAACTGCTCGCCACCCGGCTCGGCATCTGAGACCCCAGGGAGAAGCAGACATGGAGCTGGACTTCGGGCCCGCCGTACGCGACTTCCGCGACGAGGTGCGGGACTGGCTGGCGGACCACCTGGTGGGGGAGTTCGCCGAGCACCGGGGCGTGGGTGGCCCCACGGACGGCGCGGCCTGGGAGGTCCGCCTCGCCTGGGACCGTGAACTGTCCGCCGGGGGCTGGCTGGGCGTCGGCTGGCCGCGGGAGTACGGCGGACGCGGGCTCGGGCTGCTGGAGGAGATCGTCTTCGAGTACGAGTACGCGCGCGTGAACGCCCCCTACCGGGCCACCGTCAACGCCCTCGACCTGCTCGGCCCGATGCTCCTCAAGATGGGCAGCGAGGAACAGAAGAAGCGCTTCCTGCCGCCGATCCTCGCCGTCGAGGAGCTGTGGGGCCAGGGCTTCAGTGAGCCGGGCGCCGGCTCCGACCTGGCGTCCGTGCGCACCCGGGCCGAGCGGGACGGCGACGAGTGGGTGATCAGGGGGCAGAAGGTCTGGACGTCCTTCGGTGTCCATGCCGACTGGGTCTACGTCCTCACCCGCACCGACCCGCAGTCCGCGCGGCACAAGGGCCTCAGCCTGCTGCTGGTGCCGACCGACCAGCCCGGCGTGGAGATCCGCCCCATCCGCAACCTCGCAGGGCAGGACGAGTTCGCCGAGATCTTCCTCTCCGACGCCCGCACCGGCGCGGACATGGTCGTCGGCGAGGTCGGCCAGGGCTGGCGCACCGCGATGGCCACGCTCGGCATCGAGCGCGGCACCACGCTCCTGCCCCAGCAGCTCACCTTCGAGCGGGAGGCCGAGGCGCTGATCGACCTGGCCCGGGAGCGGGGCGCGCTCGACGACCCGATGCTGCGCCGCCGTATCGTCGACGCCTGGATCTCCGTACGCATCATGCGCACCACCAACCTGCGCACCATCGCCGAACTGACCGCCGGCCGCACGCCGGGCGCGCAGGCCACCACCGCGAAGCTGTACGCGTCGACCCGGCACCAGCAACTAGGGCAGCTGGCCACGGAGTTGGCGGGCCCCGCCGGACAAATCGTCGGCGAGGACTACGCCTTGGACCGCCGCCAGCGCTCCTTCCTGCTCTCCCTCGCCGAGACGATCTACGGCGGGTCGAGCGAGATCCAGCGCAACATCATCGGGGAGCAGGTCCTGGGCCTGCCGAAGGAGCCGCGCCCGTGACGGCCGTGACGCCGGTCGAGGAACGTCTCGACCGCATCGAGTCGCAGCTCGCCATCCAGCAGCTGCCCATCCGCTACGCGCTCGCCGTGGACGGCCGCGACCTGGACGCCTGGGTCGGCTGCTTCCGCCCGGACGTGGACATGGGCCGTCACGGCCGGGGACGGGATGTCCTACGGCAGCACATCGAACCCCAACTGCGCGGCTTCCACCGGTCAATCCACCAGATCTGCGGCCACCGCGTCGAGCTCACCGACCGCGACACCGCGACCGGCGCGGTGTACTGCCGGGCCGAGCACGAGGTGGGGGAGCGGTGGATCGTGATGGCGATCTGCTACTGGGACGACTACGCGCGCGTGGACGGCGAGTGGTACTTCTCCCGCCGCCGCGAGCGGCACTGGTACGCGGCGGACGTGACCGAGCGCCCCCAGGCCGTGGGATTCAAGGGCTGGGAGGGGGCCGGAGAGCCGGCGCTGCCCGAGGCCTTCCCCGCCTGGTCGGCCTTCTGGAAGGAGACGTGATGGCACGGTTGGCGGGCAAGACGGCGCTGGTCACCGGCGGCGGCCAGGGCGTGGGGCGCGGCATCGCGCTCGCGCTGGCCGCCGAGGGGGCGGCTGTGGTGATCACCGGCCGGACCGAGGCCAAGCTGAAGGACACGGCCTGGCTGATCGCCGAGCGCGGGGGACGGGCGTACACCGTGGTCGGGGACGTGGGGGAGCGGGAGGACGTCGACCGCATGGTGGCTGAGACGGTACGGGAGTTCGGCGGCCTCGACGTGCTCGTCAACAACGCGCAGTCCTCGGTGCAGCGCCGGCTGGCGGAGACGTCGTACGAGGATGTCGAACTCGCCTACCGGAGCGGACCGTTGGCCGCCTTTCATGCGATGCAGGCTGCTCTGCCCCACCTCAAGGAGAGCCGTGGGAGCGTCGTGAACCTCGGTTCGTCGGCCGCCGTGCAGGGCGAGGCGACCTTCGCGGCGTACGCGATGGCCAAGGAGGCGATCCGCGGCCTGAGCCGGGTCGCCGCGCGGGAGTGGGGCGGGTACGGGATCCGGGTGAACGTCATCTGTCCGGCCGCGCTGAGCCCGGCGGCGGAGGACTACCTGGCCGCGCACCCGCAGAAGGCGGACGAGCTGGCCCGGCAGATCCCGTTGGGGCGGCTCGGGGATCCGGAGGCCGACATCGGCCGGGCGGTGGCCGCGCTCGTCAGCGACGACATGGCCTATCTGACGGGCGCGACGCTGATGCTGGAGGGCGGCCGGACCCTGATCGGGTGAGACGGCTACACGACACCACGGTCTCGCAGCGCAGCCAGCTGACTGTCCGTCACCCCTGCGAGGGCGGTGAGCACTTCGTCGGTGTGCTCACCCAGCATCGGCGGCGGGGCGTACCCCTCGACCGGTGTCGCCGTGAAGCGGATCGGGTTGGCGAGCATCGGCAGGGGTCCGGAGGTCGGGTCCTCGACCTCGATCAGCATCTCGCGGTGCTGTATCTGCGGGTCGGCGAAGACCTCGGGCATCTCGTTGTAGGGGCCCGCGGGGACGTCGTGGGCGTCGAGTACGGTCAGCCACTCGTCGCGGGTGCGGGTGCGCAGGATCGCCGCCAGCACCGGCAGGATCTCCTCGCGGTGGGCGATCCGGGCGCTGGTCGTGGCGAACCGTTCGTCCTGGAGGAGGTCGGTGCGGTCGGCCGCCGCGCAGAACGCGGCGAACTGCTTGTCGTTGCCCGCGACCAGGAAGATCGGCTTGTCCTTGCAGGGGAAGGCCTGTGAGGGGATTCCGCCGTACCCGCCGTTGCCGCGCCGCTGTGGAACCTCGCCGGAGACCAGGTAGTTCATCGCGAAGTGGGACAGCGAGGCCAGGCCGCAGTCCAGCAGGGACAGGTCGATGAACTGGCCCTGGCCGGTGAGGTCCCGGTGGCGCAGGGCCGCGAGGACGGCCGTGGAGGCGTAGAGCCCGGTGAGGATGTCGATCATGCTGACGCCGACCTTCATCGGCTCCTCGGGGTGCCCGGAGACACTCATCATCCCGGACATGGCCTGGAAGATGCCGTCGTAGCCGGGCCGGTCGGCGTACGGGCCGGTCTGGCCGAAGCCGGTGACCGAGAGGTAGACGAGGCGCGGGTTGAGCGCACGCAGGCTCTCGTGGTCCAGGCCGTACTTCGCCAGCGTGCCCGTCCGGAAGTTCTCGACCAGTACGTCCGACCGTGCGGCGAGGGCGCGGATGAGTTCCTGTCCCTCGGGGGAGGCGTGGTTGACGGTCACCGACCGCTTGTTGCGGTTGCAGGAGAGGTAGAAGGCGGCGGTGTCGGTCCGGTCGCCCTCGGGTCCGGGGGCGAAGGGAGGGCCGTACGTCCGGGAGTCGTCCCCCGATCCGGGCCGCTCGACCTTGATCACCTCGGCGCCCAGATCGGCCAGCATCTGGGTCGCCAGCGGCGCGGCGAGGATGCGGGACAGGTCGAGCACGCGGATCCCGGCCAGTGCGGTCGACGGCATCTGGGCCTCCCTCTGTTCACAGGCAGCGAATCAGTTATATAAATAATACATCTAAGAGTCGATCGTGACCCTCGTGATTGCCTCAACTATTCAATTCATGTAACTATATGGATCGGCCGCCAGGCCGGGACCGGAGGGCGGGCTGATGACCGTCGCGGCGAGGACCCTCACCGATCAGGAACAGCGCGAACGCCGGGCCTGGTTCCGGGCCCGCTGGGAGCGCGGGGTCGCCTTCAACCGGCGCTGCCGCATCCGGGTGACGCGCTGGGACCCGGACGGGGTCGAGATCGTGCTCCCCTACGCCGAGTCGCTCTCCGCCCACGAGGACGTCTTCCACGGCGGCGTAATCTCCGCCCTCATCGACACCGCCGGCGCCGGAGCCGTGATCGCCGGGCACGACTTCACCAAGGGCAGCCGCCTCAGCACCGTGTCGATGTCGGTGCAGTACCTGGCACCCGCCCGCGGCCGTGAGGCGGTCGCGTACGCGCGCTGTGTGCGGCGGGGCGGCCGGGTGCACTTCGCCGACGTCGACGTGCGGGCCGACGGACGCATCTGCGCCCGCGGACAGGTGGTGGTCACCATCTCCGGTGAACGGCCCGGCGTCGGCGACCCGATCGAACCGCTGGACGAGGAGTGACGTGATGCCCGAGGAAACCGTGGTGGCACCCGAGGACCTGGACCTGGTCCTGTACGAGGTGGACGAGGACGGCGTCGCCACCGTCACCCTCAACCGGCCCGAGCGCAAGAACGCGTGGAGCCTGCCGATGGAGCGCCGCTTCTTCGCGCTCCTCGACCGGGCCGCACAGGACCCCGCCGTCAGAGTCGTGATCATCACCGGTGCGGGCCGGGCCTTCTGCCCGGGGATGGACACGCAGCGCCTGGAGCAGAACTCGCAGCCGGGGGAGTCCCTCAACCTCCAGGCCCGCGTCCCCATGTACAGCAGGCGCACCATGCCGAAGCCGATGATCGCCGCCGTCAACGGCGCCTGCGCGGGCATCGGCCTGGTCCAGGCGCTCATCTGCGACGTTCGCTTCGCCGCCCGAGGAGCCCGCTTCACCACCGCGTTCACCCGCCGCGGGCTGGCCGGCGAGTACAACCTGCCCTACGTCCTGCCACGCGTCATCGGTCTGGAGAACGCCCTCGACCTGCTGCTGTCCGGCCGCGTCTTCGACGCCGACGAGGCGAAGAGCCTCGGCCTGGTCAGCCGGGTCGTGGAACCCGGGGACCTGCTGGACGCGGCCCGCGCCTACGCCCGGGACATCGCCCGCAACTGCTCGCCGCGGGCCATGGCCGTCGTACGACATCAGGTGTACGGCGACCTGGACCGCACCTTCACCGACGCCCTCGCCCGCTCCTACTCCGCCATGGAGTTCTTCGCGGGCTCGCCCGACTTCCGCGAGGGCGTGTCGAGCTTCGTGGAGAAGCGGGAGCCCAAGTTCGAGGGGCTGCCCCCGGACTTCGACCCGGACGAGGCCACGCGCGACGCGTTTCTGCCGTACTGAGCCGTACTGAGCCGTACTGATCTGCCGTACTGATCTGCCGTATTGAGTTCGAGGAGCACACGCGGATGACAGGGCAACCCTTCCCCGTCGAGGCCGGGCACATCATGATGTTCGCCCGCGCCATCGGTGACGAGAACCCGGCCTACGCGGGCGAGTCGGCGCTCGCACCGCCCACCTTCACCATGGCGAGCGCCCACTACGACCCCGGCTACCACCTGCGTCCCAAGCCGGACGAGGAGTGGTTCGGGTCGGGGCGTGACGCCGGTGTCATGGCCGAGGGCGGTGGCGGGCTCCACGCCGAGCAGCGCTTCGAGTACCACCGCCCGGTGCGCGCCGGCGAGACGCTCTACGCGCACCACGGCACCGGACGCAGCTGGGAGAAGCAGGGCCGCACCGGCCGCCTGCTCTTCAGCGAGCGCATCACCGAGTACCGGGACGCCGACGGCGAACCGGTCGTCAGCGCCGTGACCGTGGCCGTCGTCCCCGAGGGCCCGGCGACCACGAAGGACGCCAAATGACCCTGAGCCCGGACGACATCAAGATCGGCGAGACCCGCGAGAGCGTCCTCGTCGACGACCTCAAGCGCACCCGGATCGTGCAGTACGCGGGCGCCTCCGGCGACTTCAACCCCCTGCACACCGACGAGCGGTTCGCCGTCGAGGCCGCGGGCTATCCCGGCGTCTTCGCCCACGGCATGCTGACGATGGGCATGACGGGCCGGGTCCTGACCGACTGGGTCGGCGCCGAGGCTCTGCTGCGCTACGGCGTGCGCTTCAAGGCCCAGGTCTGGCCCGGCGACACGTTGAAGGCGACGGCCACCGTCGAGTCGATCGAGGACACGCCGTCCGGCCCGGTCGCCCACTTCACCCTGCGCACCGTCAACCAGGACGGCATCGAGGTGGTCACCGGCACCGCGGCGGCCCGCCTGGAGCCCTGACCCGATGCCCGCCGTGCAGGAGGCTGGGACGACGGCTACCTGGACCGGCCTGGTGAGTCGCGCCTACGACCATGCCCGCCCCGCCGTCCGGTTCGGTGACCTGACCTGGACCGGACGCGAACTCCTCGACCGTGCCGCCGGCGCGGCCGACTGGCTCGACACCCTCGGCCTGGAGCCCGGCGAACCGGTGCCCGCACTGGTCGCCACCTCCGCCGACGCCCTCGCGCTGGTGATCGGCGGCGCCGGCTCCGGCCACCCGCTCGCCCCGCTCGGCGTCCGCATGACGGCGTACGAGATCGCCGCCGTGGTCAAGGAATCGCGGGCTCACGTCCTGGTGGCTCAGCCCGAGTTCGCCGACCTCGCCAGGCAGGTCGCCGAGCTGTCCGGTCGACGGATCGCGATCGTGCCTAAACTGCCTTGGGGCACCAGGCGGTTGACAGCGGAACCCGACGACATAGCCGCCGTCCTGCACACCTCCGGAACGACGGGCCTGCCCAAGCCCGTCCTCATGAGCCAACGGCGCCTGGCCGCCCGGGCGCGCGTGAACGGACGGCTGTGCGCGCTCGACCCCGACAGCTTCTACGGCGGCAGCGCCCCCTTCCACCACATCGCGGGCCTCGGCAACATCGCCGTCGCCCTCGCCGCCGGCGCCCTGATCACCGGTCTGCCCCGCTTCACCGTCGAGGGCTGGGCCCTGCTGCGGGAGCTCGGGACCACGCACACCAGCATGGTCCCGGCGATGCTGGAGACCCTGCTGGCGGCCGGACAGGCCCGCCACGAGAGGCTGCGGACCCTCCAGTACGGCGGCGCGCCCGTCCGCCCCGGCACACTGCGGCGGACGTACGAGGCGATGCCCGGCGTCCGCATGCTCAACATGTTCGGCCAGACCGAGGGGTCCCCGATCAGCGTGCTCACCCCGGAGGACCACCGGGAGGCGGTGGCCGGGCGCACCGAGCTGCTTCGGTCGGTGGGGCGACCCGCGCCGGGTGTCGAGCTCAGGGTCCACGACCCCGGCCCTGACGGCGTCGGAGAGATCCACGCCCGCGCCGACCACCTCTTCAGGATCGACGCCGAGGGCTGGCTGCACAGCGGCGACCTGGGCCGCGTGGCGGCGGACGGGTATCTCTACCTGTTCGGCCGCCGCACCGACATGATCATCCGGGGCGGCGAGAACGTGCACCCGCTGGAGGTGGAGACGGTCCTGTCCGCGCACCCCGGGGTGGCGGACGTCGCGGTCACCGGCGTTCCGGACGAGCGGCTCGGTCAGACCGTCGTCGCCTTCGTCGTCCCCACCGATCCCGACGCCCCACCGCAGTCCACGGCACTCGCCGGCCACACCCGCGCCCGGCTGTCCGGGTTCAAGGTCCCCGTCCGCTGGTGGTTCGTGGACGACCTGCCGCGCAACGCGAACGGCAAGGTCGTACGCCGCGAGTTGAGCGAACCAGGCCAAGGAGGAGCACATGATTGACCACTCGGTCCTCGCCCCGGAAACCGTCGGCGTCGACCCGCACCGGCTGGACGTGCTCCTGCGCAGGATCCGCCTGGAGGTCGACCACGGACGGCTGCCGTCCGCGCAGGTCGCCGTGGCGCGGGGCGGAAGGCTGGTCGCCTTCGAGACCTGGGGGCAGGCTGAACCGTCCACCCGATACGTCCTCCAGTCCGTCGGACGGTCGATCGTCGCGGGCGCGGTGTGGAAGCTGATCGGTGAGGGCCTGCTGGACGAGACGGAGCAAGTCGCCGCGATCATCCCGGAGTTCGCGCCCAACGGTAAGGAGGAGGTGACGGTCGAGCAGGTGCTCACCCACACCGCCGGCTTCCCCTTCGCCCCGCTCGGGTACCCGAAGATGCTGGACCGACAGCAACGCCTGGCCGCCTTCGGCCGCTGGCGGCTCGACTATCGGCCAGGGAGCCGCTTCCAGTTCCACCTCACGTCGGCGGCCTGGCTGATCGCCGAGATCGTGGAACGGCGTACGGGTTTGCCGTTCGCCGACTACCTGCGCTACCGGATCGCCGAACCGCTCGGCCTGTCCTCGCTCGAACTCGGCGTCCCGGTGGACCGCCAGGCAGGCACGGTCGCTCCGATGACCGCCACCGACCGCACGAGCGAGGAGCAGGAACCCGACCCCTGGGGCCCCTGGTACCTGTCCGACCCGCGAGTGCTGGCGGCCGGGGAGCCCAGCCACGCGCTGGTCGCCACGGCCGCCGACGTCGCCCTGTACTTCCAGGCGCTGGAGCACTCGGGACTGTGGAAGCCCGAGGCCGTGGCGCAGGGCACCCGGATCCGGCTGACCGAGCACCCGCACGGGGAGCAGATCTACGGGGGCGGCTCCAACCGCCGTACCAGCATGGCCCTGTTCGTCACCGTGGCCGGCCCCGACGCGGGCAGCAACCTGCCGTCAACCGGTTCGCCCGCCCTCTTCGGCAGCGCCGGAGCCGCCTACCAACTCGGCTTCATGGACCCGGAGTCCGGTGTGTCCTTCGCCTGCCTGACCAACGGCTACCCCCTCGCCGGCTACGACCACTCCCGCCGCGGCACTGCACTGCTCACCAATATCGCGAATCTCGCGGCGGATCTCACGGATTAGTGGACGGTTCTGGGCTTCCCTTTTTTGGACCTCTGACTAGAGCGACGGCTCGCACGCCGTCACTCACCTGGAATTCGCCGGACAGGTGGACGGCCCTCGAATGCTGTGGTCCGCGAAGACGCATCGGATCTCGCAACAACGATCCGCGCCGAGGTCACCCGAGAGGAGCCGGACCCTGGCACCTCCGGCGCCGCACGGTCACGGCAGTTGCCACGGTTGGCGGCGAGGAGCCGGCGCATGCGCTGATCTCTCAACCTTGCTGGATAGGGCCATGGCCGAACTCAGGCAGGTCCCTCACCCGCGTCCGCCAGCGGGGTGCGGCGTGTGCCGCGGCCACTGCGCGCCCACCTGTTCCACCACGGCGACCCGGAACGCTTCCAAAAGGACGTATCCGGGATACGTCCCAAACGCTCCGTACTTCCAGCGGTAGTAGCACGACCAGTAGCTCACCACGCGGCGCTCCGTGCGAGCGAAGAAGGCCGGATTCCGAGCTATGAACTCCCCGTAGAGCCGGCGCTGGGCCGAGCCCGGGACGGCGAGTCCTGGAAGACCGCGGCTGATTGCCTCGATGATCTCCAGCACGTATTCGCCGACCAACTGCACTACGAACGGCACCACCCACGGCTCGCCCGTCGCCACAATCTGCTCAAGGTGCCGCTGGCGGACCCGGCCATCACTGTGCCGGGAGTACAGGCAGTGCAAAATCACCTGCTGAGTTCCGGCCAGGGGCGGCTGCTCCGAGTCGGCTCTCGGCTCCTCGTTGTAGATGCGCGACGGGATGGCGACGGTCTCGCCCTGCACCTCGACCTCGAAGGGCATCGTCGGCGCGAACCTGGCCTCCGGCATGACCGCCAGGACGCTCTGCACGTCACCGGCAAAACGGGTCGGAAACGCTGCCATGAGGGAATTGGCGACGTTCGATGGATCCCGCGGCAGCTGCACAACAGGAGGATAAGCGGCGAACCCCCGCCACTGACGTGGATCCAAGCACCCCAACCCCCGAAGCCTCCCGCCCCACCCGTCGGCCCTGGAGCGCGTCCCCGATGGCGGCTCCGTCTCGATGCTCTACGCACTGTTCTGGGCCGCCCGCGCTTCCGTGTCGAAGTGGCGTGCAGCAGGCATGGAAGGGAGAATTTTTGTGGGTCCTGGACGGTCCGGTTCACCTCGCATGCAGCGAGGCAGACCGCAGCCTAGTCAAAATCGAGGCTATTCAGTAATTTGAGCTAGACGCGGTCGCAAAAGACGGGAGGTTGGCGTGAATAATCCCCATACCGTCCTGATGTACGCGAGGCAAGGGCACGTGCCAGAGGGTTGGCAGGTCTTTACCAAGAAGCGCGGAAAATTGTCTGGCTTTCTGCGCGGGACCTCGGACGACCCCGACCCGCTGCTGGTCATAACCCCTGACGGGGTCATCGAGTACAAGGATGAACGTAAGCCGCTGAAGATCGTCAATTTCTACGATCTAGCGGCAATAAAGCTGAACGCGAGAGCCAGCACCACCTCCGACAGTATGATGGCGGATCTTGACGTGTGGGTGGATCTCAACTACCTGGACGGCCGGAAGGAAAAGTGGCGATCTATATCCTTCGCGCGCGACCTACAGACGATTCAGGGGTTCATCGAAGCGTACGGCGTCCACAAAGCACTTCGAGGGCGCTATTGATCTCTGGCCAGAAACTACGCCGAGGAGGTCGTGCAGTACGCCTGCCTCGACCACGTCCGACGACTTCACCGACTCATGAACCAGCGGATCAAGGCCGTCGACGGCAGCGACGACGGGGACAAGGAGGCGAAAGCAGCGAGAAGATGCCACCGGTACAGGACACTCAGGCCGATTCGGATGGGGTGCCGGTGCCGCTTATGAAGGAAGATACTGGTGGAATAACCGCCATCATTACTTCTAACCTCGGGTAAACGGTATGATCAAGCCCGGGTCTGCGCCACAGGCCCGGGCTTGGCCCGTCTGATGAGGTCGTGAGATGATCAAATTCGAGTCCGCCCTGGCCAAGGCGGCCATCAAGAGGTTCACCGGCCCGGCAGAGCAGGAGCAGCTTACCGAAAGTGTCGATAAGGTAGGGGAAGGAAGCTCATCTCCTGACACCCTCGAGGACTTCTATTCCTGCCTTGGAGTGGCGTGGTGGGGTCTGGCTCTCGCCGTATTCCTCGTCAGCTTTCTCTCTTACGTGGTCACCGATTTACTGTCGCACGGAAGTGCGTCAACGATCGTGGGCAGATACTCTTTCTCAATATTCTGCGGCGTCGTCTTGTTTCAGATTGTCATCTCCATCAGGCGCCAAGCTTCCCCGGTAATGCATGGGGAACGGGCGACTCGTAGTTTGTTGCGCGCCGCCCTACTTCCCTCCTGGGCGGACTTGATTATTATCGGAGCGCTGTGCGTGATGGGGTACTTCTTGAATCCTTTTGCTACCGGATGAGCACCGCAGAAACTGTGTCTGAGGCTGGATCGCCGCGTGATGCCCAGTTCGCCGGCACGGCCGAGCGGATCGTGTCGAACCTGTGCGGCGAGCACTACGACGACGCCGAACACGACACCATGGCACGTGGGCTGAGCCCGGTACCCAATTCCGGTACCGGGCTCCCCTCTTGGGTCGTGTCGCTCAGCCGCTGATCAGTTGCTGGGCGTTGTTGAACATGATGTCGTCCTGGGCCGACTCGTCGAGTTCTGCGATGAGCTTGCGGAAGTCGGCCGGGTTGGCCAGGCCCTCCGCGTGCGGGAAGTCGGAGCCCATGACGATGGACTCGTGGTAGCCGAGGCGCTTGACGACGTTGACGATGTCGTCCTCCGGGTAGGGCACCACGCGGACGTGCTTGCGGAAGACCTGGCTGGGGCGCTGGTCCAACTGCCCGCCGATCCAGGGGCCGTTGCGGCCCATGCCGCGGCTCTTGTCCATGTGGCGCACGAAGTGCGGCACCCACTCGGAGCCGAACTCGGACACCAGGACGTTGATGTCGGGGAACCGGCCGAAGAGGTTGTCGAAGATCAGCGCGGACAGTGTCTCCTCGACGGGGCGCTGGCCATAGGTGTTCTGCCACTGCCAGGCCGACATCCGGAAGTGGATGGGGTTCGGGTCGTAGCCCCAGGAGGGTGCCACCTGCGAGTTGTAGTAGAACTCGCTGATGTGGTAGCAGACGCTCGCCTTGGCCTCGTTGACCAGCTTCCAGAACGGGTCGAAGTACGGGTCGCCCGGCGAGCGGCCGTACACGGGGCCGGTGGGCAGCAGGATGAAGCGGGCGCCCTGGTTGAGGACGTACTCCAACTCCTTGACCGCGCTGGGCAGATCGCGCAGTGAGAGCAGTGCGGGGGCGTAGATGCGGCCCTGGTGGTTGAAGCCCCAGACCTCGTTCATGTACCGGTTGAAGGAGTGGTAGTTGGCGTAGAGCGGCTCGACGCCCTTCACGTACTCCTCGGCGACCAGCGCCCAGCCGCCCGGATACATGATCGTCTGGTCCAGCCCCTGCTCGTCCATGACGCGCAGCCGGGCCTCGCGGTTCTGGTACGACTCGTGCATCGGCTCGAACTGGTACGTCTCCTCGGGATTGCCCGAGGCCATCGCCTTGAGCATCTCCTTGAGCGAACCCGGCCGGTAGACCTGCCCGAACTCCGGTTCCAGGCATACGACGATGCGGTCCCCGGCGAGGATCACCTCGCGCCCGTCCGGCAGGGTCACCGGGGCGACGGCCGCGCCGAGGAACTCCTTCGGAAGGTAGCGGGTGAAGGAGTCCCGCTCCTCGTACATGTGCTGGTCGCAGTCGAAGATGGGCTTGCGCTGTTCGGCCATGGCGTCGCCTCCGGGCCCCAGGAACTATTCAGTACGCCTTCTATAATTATCTAACTGATTAGCGGGGCGCAAGGGGGGAGGGGAGGGGAGGCGGGTTCGCTGCGAGCCGGAGCCCGTCAGTCGAGGAGTTCGAGCACTGTCTTGGGCCCGGCGGCGTTCACGACGTCGTCCGCGCTGGAGATGTGCCGCTGCCACAGCTTCTCGGCCTCGTCCGCCTTGCCGGCCTCGATCAGGCCGACCATCCGCACATGCGCTCGGTGCCCCTTGAGGGCCTGGGTCTTCTGGGCCTCGGCGTCGGCCGCGCCCGCCGTGTACGAGGCGTTGGCCCGGTCGATGATGTTGCGCAGCATGCCGCACAGCAGGATCAGGGTCTGGTTGCCGGTGAGTTCGACCAGCAGGGCATGGAAGGCGTCCTGCGCGTCGACCAGGGCGAGCGGATCGTCGAGGACGGCCTTCTCGGCCGCCACCGCGTCACGCAGCTGCTTGATGTCGTCGTCCGTGTGCTTGGTGGCGAGCTGGCGGGCGCAGGGCGGCTCGATGAGGGCCGCCGCGCGGTAGATGTCGCCCAGAGTGGCGCCGCGGTACTCGAGGATCAGGCCGGCGAAGCGGGCGGCGACGTCCGAGTCCGGAGCGCTCACCCGGGCGCCGCCGTGCGCGCCGCGGCGCACCGTGATCAGGGACTCCGACTCCAGCACCCGGAACGCCTCGCGCAGGGTGGGCCGCGAGATGCCGAACTGCTCCATCAGGCCCGACTCCGGGGGCAGCGCGTCGCCGGGCTTCAGCTCGCCCCGTACGATCTGGCGACGCAGATGCGCGGCGACCAGCTCGGCCGTCTTCGGCACCCGCACCTGACGTCCGACGTGACTGCGGGCGGGGACCGGGACGGTCGCCGATTCTGCGGTGCGGGCTGCCTCGGCCACAGTGGGCTCCCTCGTATAGCTAAATGAATCGTCTTAGTGCATCGAGGGTAACAGGTCAAGCCCCCGGTGATCTTCTCCGTGCACGATCCGATCTGGCGTCTCGACGGTCCTTGGGTATATAGATGATTCATCTAGCTATAAAGCCAATCCGAGCCGGTCCAGCCGACGGATACCGCGGGAGTGACCTCGATGACCGAGAACCCGGCCCCGGAGATCCTCACCGATCTCACCGACGACGGGGTCATGCTGCTGACCCTGAACCGGCCCGAGCGGCACAACGCCTGGACGCTGGAGATGGAGCTGCTCTACAACGACCTGTTCGACCGGGCGGAGCACGATCCACGGGTGCGGGCCGTGGTCCTCACCGGCGCCGGGCGCAGCTTCTGCCCGGGCATGGACATGAGCGTCCTGGACGCCGCCTCCTCGGGCGCCCGCCCCTGGCCGACCGACCAGCTGCCCCCGCGCACCCGGCCCATGTCCTTCCCGAAGCCCGTGGTGGCGGCCGTCAACGGCGCCTGCGCCGGCATCGGGTTCAACCAGGCGCTGATGTGCGACGTCCGGTTCGCCGTACCGCAGGCCAAGTTCGCCGCCGCCTTCAGTGCGCGCGGGCTGGTGGCCGAGGACGGTGTGTCCTGGATCCTGCCCCGGCTGGTCGGCTACGGCAACGCCGCCGACCTGCTGCTGTCCTCGCGCCGCATCACCGGGACGGAGGCCCTTGCCATGGGCCTGGTCAACCGCCTGGTCGAGCCCACGGAGCTGCTCCCGGCGGCGCTGGCGTACGCGACCGAACTGGCCCGGTCGGCGAGCCCGTACGCGATGTCCCTCATCAAGCGGCAGCTCGCCGGCGACCAGGCGAGGACCTTCACCGAGAGCCGCGACCACGCTGCCGCCCTGCTCGCCACCGCGAAACGCGCCCCGGACTACCGCGAGGGCGTGCGCAGCTTCATCGAGCGTCGGCCGCCGGAGTTCGCGGGGCTGGGGGAGACCCCGGTCCCCGTCCCGGCCCTTCCCGGGGAGGCCTCCTAGTGGCGCGCTCCGAGCTTCCGCTGCACCGCCGTACGATCACCGTCACCGCGTACGCGGAAGGCGGCGACGAGATCTCGGTCGAGGCGGAACTGAGCGACGTACGGCCCTGGGCGGAGCCCTCGGCCGACGTCGTCCACCGGATGGGGCTCGCCGTGCGCGTACGTCTGGCCGACATGCTCATCGTGCACGCCGACGCGGACATGCGGACCTTTCCGCACGCCGAGTGCCCCTTGATCACGCCGGTGTTCGACGGGCTGGTCGGCGTCAGCGTCGCCGCCGGCTACAACCGCGCCGTCCAGGAGCGGTTTCGCGGGGTGTCCGGCTGCTCGCACCTGCACGAGCTGGCCCGCGCCCTGGGCCCCGCGGTGGTGCAGTCGGCCATCTCAGCGAACGCGGGCCTGCGGTACGCCGGTGAGCAGTCCCACGACCCGCGCTCCACGGGCGGTGTGCTGAACAGCTGCCACATCTGGGCGCCGGACGGCGTGGGACTGCGCAAGCTGGACGCGGGCTGGGTCCCGGGGACCGGGCCGCGCCCGGTGCCGCCGCTCAGGACTTTCGAGCAACGGGGACCGGGGGTGTCCGGCGCCTGAATGCGGGGTGGTCCGCGCTTGGGTCGGCCTGGTCCGAGCGAGAGACGGGCGGGCGGGGCGTACCGGTCGATACGCCCCGCCTCAACGCCCTGCCCGGACAGGGGATACATCAGTCGACGTTGACCGGGCCGTCGTCCGCCTTGTCGTCCTTGCGCGAGTGCAGCTGGAGCAGACCGTTGTCGCTGCCCTCCGGCCGACGGCGGTCGTCGGAGGCGTCCGGGCCGCTCAGGTTCTGCCGGACCGAGTCGAGGATCGTCAGGCCCTGCGACACCAGGCCGGCGGCGATCTCGCCGAGCCCGTCGGCGCCGTTGAGGACGTTGACGTTGGCGCCGGCGAGGCCGCCCGCGGCTTCCTTCACGATCTGCGGAAGCTGGTCGATGAGCATCCGGTCGAGCGCGACCCGGTCGTAGGAGGCGGCCGCCTCCGCCTGGATCTTCATGCGCTGCGCCTCGGCCGCGGCGAGCACCCTGATCCGTTCGGCCTCGGCCTCGGCGGGCTTCACGATCTCGGCCACCAGCTGCTGCTGGCGCAGTTTCGCCTGCCGCAGGGCCAGTTCGGTCTGCGCGTCGAGAACCTCCTGCTGGGCGTGGGCCAGCGCCAGCGGCCCGGCCTGCGCGGCGCGCGCCTGGGCGCGGTCCACCTCGGCCGAGTACTCGGCCTTGACCACGGCGGTCTGCCGGGCGTACTCGGCCTGGTTGCGGGCCGCCACCTGCTCCGCCTCGACGGAGGCCTGGGTGGCCTGGGCCTGGGCGATCTGCGCCTGCCGCTGGATGGCCGCCTTGTGCGGCGCGGACATCGCGTCGATGTAGCCGGTGTCGCCGTCGTCGATCGACTGGATCTGGAGCGAGTCCACGATCAGGCCGATCTTCGCCATCTCCATCTTCGAGGTGTCCAGGACCTCCGCCGCGAGCTTCTGCCGCTCGGTGACGATCTCCTCGACCGTCATCGAGCCGATGATGGCCCGCAGGTGACCGGCGAAGATCCGGCCGGTCAGCACCGACATCTGGTCCTGGTCGGAGAGGAACCGCTGGCCGGCGTTGATGATGCTCTCGTGGTCGTTGCCGACCTTGAAGGCGATGACCGCGCGGACGTGCAGCGCGATGCCCTGCCGGGTCACACAGGTCTCGGTGACCTCCGACTCGCACATCGAGAGGGTGAGGAACCGGGTCTTGCGGAAGATCGGGAGCACGAACTTGCCGTGCCCCGTCACCACTCGGAACGGCGCGCCCCCCAGTCCCCGCCGTCCCCCAGAGATCAGCATCGCCTCGTCGGGAGCGGGAACGCGGTATCCGAACATCGTTACTCCTCAGCCGGCGCCGGCGGGATCGCCGAGCGCGTCCAATGGATCCGCCCACTCGACGACGTCGACCGCGCGGCATCCACGCGACTCGATCACGAGCACGGTCGCTCCGGTGGGCAGGGGATCCTCGGACCAGGCGAGGAAGGTCTCCGAGCCGCCTCTGACCCGCACGAGGATCTCGCCGGGGCCCGCGGAACCGCGGGTTCCGATGAGCAGCTTCCCCGTGCAGCCGATCACGGCCTCGTCCTGCGGCATTACCGGCCGCCCTTCATCGCTTGGCCCCAGAATCCTGACGATAGACCCACGGCGGCCGGGGGCCCAACGGGCATGACGATCCGACCCGCCGGGCTTCGCTTGCGCGGCTTGCGATGCGGCCAAGAGGGGGTCGGTTGTCCCGTTTGTGAGGTGGTCGAGCGGGTGTGGGTGGTCGCGCCTGTGAGGTGGCCGAGCGGGCGCCGCGTCCCCCGCTGCTACCTCGTCCAGCGAGTGCAGGATGTCCCGTCCGCGACCTGGCCCGCCGGGGGTCGGTTGTCCCGCTTGTGAGGTGGTCCAGCGGGTGCCGCGACCTCCGCCGTCACCCTGGCCCAGCGGATGTCGCGAGCCCCGCCGTCACCCTGGCCCAGCGGGTGCCGGATGTCCCGTCTGCGGCCGTGGCATACCGGGTGTCGGTTGTCCTGTCCGTGACCTGGTCCAGTGGGTGCCGCATGCCTGGCCCGCGACCGGGTCCAGCGGGCGCCGCATCCCCCGCTGCGACCAAGCCCAACAGGCGCCGCATCGGGCTTCGCGGTCCCGCCCACGACGGGCTCGATCAGGCTCGGCCTGCCCCCTCCTGTGACGGGCTCGATCAGGCTCCGCCTGCCCCTCCTGCGACGTGCCCGATCGACTCCGCCTGCTCCTCCCGCGACGCGCCCCAGCAGGCCCCGGCAGCCACTCCCGCGACGCGGCCACGAGGCCCGCACGCCCCGCTCACACGCCCCGCCCACAACGCGATCCGCCTGCTACTCCCGTGACGCGCCCCAGCAGGCCCCGGCAGCCACTCCCGCGACGCGGCCCACGAGGCCCGCACGCCCCACTCGCACGCCCCGCCCACAACGCGATCCGCCGCAGCAGTCGGCGCAGCCCTCCCACCGCGTCGCAACCCGTGTCAACCCGCCGCCCCCCTCGGCTCCCGCGGCAACCCCAGCACCTTCTCCGCAAGGATGTTCCGCTGCACCTGGGACGTGCCCGCGTAGATCGTGCCCGAGCGGGCGATGAGGTACGTCGTCGACCAGGACGCCGACGAGTTCGCCGCGCCGGGGTCGTCGGTGCGGTAGGTGCGCAGGGGAGGACGGCCGACCGGCACCTGGCCGTGCAGGCCCATGATGTCCATCGCCAGGTCGGTGACCTTGGTGTGGTACTCGCTCCAGTACAGCTTGGCGATCGACGTCTCGGGACCAGGGTCGGCGCCCTTGAGCCAGCCGGTGAGGATCCGGTAGCCGAGATAGCGCATGATCTCGACCTTGGACCAGCACCAGGCGATGCGCTGCCGGATCACCGGGTCCTGGTCCCTGCCGTACAGCCGCGCCAGCTCGACGAGACGTTCCACCTCCGCCTTGAAGAGGATCGGGTTGGTCGCCGCCTCCTCCCCGCGCTCCACGCCAAGCAGGCTCTGGGCGACCGTCCAACCGTTGTCGACGCCGCCGACCACGAGATCGGCGCGGGTGCGGGCGCCGTTGAAGAAGACCTCGTTGAAGTGCAGCTGCCCGCTCATCATGCGGAAGGGCCGCACCTCGACGCCGGGCTGGTCGAGGGGGACGAGGAGGAAGGAGATGCCGCGGTGCTTGGAGACGTCCGGGTTCGTGCGGGCGAGGACGAAGATCCAGTCGCTGTGATGGGCGCCGGAGGTCCACACCTTCTGGCCGTCGATCACCCATTCCTCGCCGTCACGCACCGCGCGCGTCCGAAGCGAGGCGAGATCCGAGCCCGCGTCCGGCTCCGAGTACCCCTGGCACCAGGTGTCCTCGCCACTGAGGATGCGAGGGAGGAAGTGGGCTTTCTGCTCGTCCGTGCCCCAGCGCAGCAGCGTGTTGGCCAGCATCTTCACGCCGAAGGTGTCCTGCGGCAGCCCGAACGGCACACCGGCCAGCGCCAGTTCCTCCATCAGCACCACCTGGTGGAGCTTGGTCAGGCCCCGGCCGCCGTACTGCTCCGGCCAGGTCAGCGAGAGGTAGCCGCGCTCCGCCAGCAGTCGGCGCCAGTCGCGGGCGAAGGCCCACGCCGCCTCCTCGTCGAGGGCGCCGATCCCGTTCCAGTCCGGCGGCAGCGTCTCGGTGAGGAAGGCCCTGACCTCGGTGCGGAACGCCACGGTCTCGGGGGGATAGCTGATGTCCACCTGCGTACTCTCCTCGTCCGGTCCCGTGCGCACCGCTCGATCGCTGTATTGATTGTTTCAGCATAATAGGTTATCTATTTAACAGGAATAGCGTCGAGCCAGGGCGGGCTGACATGGGACTGCTGGACGGCCGCAGCGCGGTGATCACCGGCGGCGCACAGGGCATCGGCTTCGAGATCGCCGGTGTCCTCGGCGCCGAAGGGGCCCGTGTCGTCCTCGGCGACATCAACGAGGACGCGGCGGCCGAAGCCGCCGAACGCCTCGCCAAGAACGGCGTGGCCGCCACTTCGCTGCGCTGTGACGTCACCGACGAGGACGAGGTCGCCGCCCTCGTCGCCCACTGCGCCGACAGCTTCGGACCGGTCGGCGTGATGGTCAACAACGCCGGCATCACCCGGGACGCGACCCTGCGCAAGATGGCTCTCGCCGACTTCCGCGCCGTCGTCGACGTGCATCTGACCGGTGCCTGGAACGGCACCCGGTACGCCGCCGAGGCGATGCGCGCGCACGGACACGGCGGCAGCATCGTCAACATCTCCTCCATCGCCGGCAAGGTCGGCAACTTCGGCCAGACCAACTACAGCGCCGCGAAGGCCGGTCTCGTCGGCCTGACCAAGGCCTCCGCCAAGGAGCTCGCGAAGGCGGGCATCCGCGTCAACGCCGTACAGCCCGGCCTGATCCGCACCGCCATGACCGAGGCGATGCCCCCCGCCGCCTGGGACGCGAAGCTCGCCGAGATCCCCCTCGGCCGCGCGGGCGAACCCGCCGAGGTCGCCCAGGTCGTTCTCTTCCTCGCCTCCGACATGGCGAGTTACATCACCGGATCCGTGGTCGAGGTGACCGGGGGCCGGTACATGTGAGCCCGCTGAACCCGCTGATGAAAGGCATGACCGATGCGTGACGCGGTGATCTGCGAACCGATACGGACTCCGGTCGGGGGCTACGGAGGCGTGTTCCGGGACATCACCGCGGCCGAACTGGCCGCCACCGTCGTACGGGCCGTCCTGGACCGGACCGGGATCCCGCCGACGGCAGTCGACGACGTACTCCTCGGCCAGTGCTACCCCAACGGCGAAGCCCCCGCCATCGGCCGCGTGGCCGCCCTGGACGCCGGACTGCCCGTCGAGGTCCCCGGACTCCAGATCGACCGCCGCTGCGGCTCCGGGCTCCAGGCGATCATCACGGCCGCGATGCAGGTGCAGACCGGCGCGAGCGACCTCGTGCTGGCCGGGGGCGTCGAGTCCATGAGCCAGGCCGAGTTCTACACGACCGGTGTGCGCTGGGGCGTGCGCGGTGCCGGCACCACCCTGCACGACCGGCTGGCGCGCGGCCGCGTCACGTCCGGAGGGGTCAACCACCCCGTCCCTGGAGGCATGTTGGAGACCGCCGAGAACCTTCGGCGCGAGTACGCCATCCCCCGCGAGGAACAGGACCAACTCGCCCTGCGCTCCCACGAGAAGGCCGTCGCGGCCCAGCGGGAAGGCCGGTTCACCGACGAGATCGTGCCCGTCACCGTACGCGGCCGCAAGGGTGACACGGTCGTCGACACCGACGAACACCCGCGCCCCGACTCGTCGTTGGAGAAGCTGGCGAAACTGCGCCCGGTGCTTGGCCGCCAGGACCCGGAGGCGACCGTCACGGCCGGCAACGCCAGCGGCCAGAACGACGGCGCCGCGCTGTGTGTTGTCACCCACCCCGAACGCGCCGCCGAACTCGGACTGCGTCCGCTGGGCCGCCTGGTCTCCTGGGCCGTCGTCGGCGTACCACCCGAGACGATGGGCATCGGCCCGGTACCCGCCACCGCCCGGGCTCTGGAGCGGGCCGGACTGAAGCTCGCCGACATCGACCTGATCGAACTCAACGAGGCCTTCGCCGCCCAGGTACTGGCCTGCACCCGTGAATGGGGCCTGACCGAGACCGACTTCGAGCGGTTCAACGTCAACGGCTCCGGCATCTCGCTGGGCCACCCCGTCGGCGCCACCGGCGGCCGCATCCTCGCCACCCTGCTGCGCGAACTCGACCGCCGCCAGGCCCGCTACGGCCTGGAGACCATGTGCCTGGGCGGGGGCCAGGGCCTGGCCGCGGTCTTCGAACGGCCGCCCCACACAACCCCCTCCGAACGGCCGCCCCACGCAACCCCCTCCGAACGGCCGACCCCCGCAACCCACCCTCATGGAGGACGCTGACATGGCCGGACTGATCGCGTACAGCGCCTACGTGCCGTACCACCGCCTCGCGAGGGCGGATGTGGCGGCCGCCCTGGGCGGCAGGGGAGGCAAGGGAACCCGCGCGGTCGCGGGCTACGACGAGGACACCACGTCCATGGCCGTCGAGGCGGCCCGCGGCGCCCTGGCCCGCGACGGCCTGCGTGCCCGCGTCAGCCAGCTCTTCCTCGCCACCGCCGCACCCGCCTACCTCGACAAGACCAACGCGGCCGCCGTGCACGCCGCACTCGGCCTCGACCCGCACGTGCTCGCCGCCGACATGGCCGGCTCCGTGCGCTCCGGCCTCGGCGCCCTGGTCACCGCCGCCCGCTCCCCGGTGCCGACCCTGACGGTCCTGTCCGACCTGCGCACCGGTCTGCCCGGCGGCACCGACGAGGTCGCGGGCGGCGACGGCGCGGCGGCGTTCGTCTTCGGCGGACACCGCAACGGGGCCCCCGTCATCGCCGAGCTGCTCGCCCACGACACGGTCAGCGACGAACTCCTCGACCGCTGGCGGCTGCCCGGCGCGCCCGTCTCCCGGGTCTGGGAGGAGCGCTTCGCCGAGGAGATCTACGTGTCCCTCGCGGACAAAGCGCTCACCGCGGCCCTCGACCACGCGGCGCTCGACATCGGCTCGATCGACCACTTCGTGGTCGCCGGCCTGCACACGCGCGCGTGCGCGTCGGTCCGGCGCACCGCCGGTGTCCGCCCCGAGGCGGTGACCCCGGACCTCACCGGGGCGATCGGCAACGCGGGCACCGCGCAGCCAGGACTGCTCCTCGCCGACGTCCTGGACCGGGCCCGGCCCGGCGAGACCATCGCCCTCGTCGTGCTCGGCGACGGCGCGGGAGTCCTCCTGCTGCGCGCCACGGACGCGCTCCCGGCCCACCGCGCGGCCCGCCCGGTCGCCGCCCAGATCGCCGAGGGCAGCGCCCCGATGCCGTACGCCACCTATCTGTCCTGGCGCGGCCTCCTCGACCGTGAACCGCCCCGCCGGCCGGACCCCGAGCCGCCGTACGCGCCTCCCGCCCACCGCCGTACCGGGTGGAAGTACGGCTTCGTGGCCTCCCGTTGCGAGAAGTGCGCCACCCGGCATCTGCCACCGGACCGGGTGTGCACCTCGTGCCGGAGCGTCGACGCCATGACCGACGAGCCGATGGCGGACGTGCGCGGCACGGTTGCCACGTTCACCGTCGACCGCCTGGCGGCCACACCGAGTCCGCCGATGCTCGTCGTGGTCGTCGACTACGACGGCGGCGGCCGGTTCCGCTGCCAGCTGACCGACGCCACCGAGGCCGACGCCGCCATCGGGGCCCGGGTCGAGATGACGTTCCGGCGCACGGTCACGGCGTCCGGAGTCCACAACTACTTCTGGAAGGCCCGGCCGGTGCGCACGGGCGAGACCGAGGGGACACACTGATGGGCTCGCACGGAATCAGGGACCGGGTCGCGATCGTCGGCATGGGCTGCACGCCCTTCGGCGAGCACTGGACCCGCTCGGCGGACGACCTGCTGATCGACGCCGTCGGCGAGGCCGTCACATCGGCCGGCATCACCCTCGACGACATCGACGCCTTCTGGTTCGGCACCCAGGCCTCCGGCGTGTCCGGGCTGACCCTGAGCCGGGCGCTCCACCTGCCCCACAAGCCGGTCACCCGCGTCGAGAACATGTGCGCGACCGGCTCCGAGGCCCTGCGCAACGCCTGCTACGCCGTCGCCTCGGGGGCGTACGACGTGGCGATGGCCGTGGGCGTGGAGAAGCTCAAGGACTCGGGCATGTCCGGCCTGTCCGGTACGGCCATTCCGGGCGCGGGCGACGACAGCCGCGGGGAGATCACCGCCCCGGCCAACTTCTCCCTCCTGGCCCCCGCCTACGCCGCCAAGTACGGCCTGGCGGAGGAGGAGATGAAGGACGTCATCACCCGCATCGCCTGGAAGAACCACGTCAACGGCGCCCGCAACCCGCGCGCACAGTTCCGCAAGGAGGTGCCGCTGGAGCGCATCCGGTCGGCCCCCATCGTCGCGGGCATGCTCGGCGTGTTCGACTGCTCGGGCGTCTCGGACGGCTCCGCGGCGGCGATCGTCGTACGCGCCGAGGACGCCTACCAGTACACCGACAAGCCGATCTTCGTGAAGGCGCTGTCCTTCGTCGCCGGTCCGGCGGACGGACTCCTCGACCCGGAGTACGACTTCACCACCTTCCCCGAGGTCGCCGCCTCCGCACAGGAGGCCTACCGGCAGGCGGGCATCACCGACCCGCGCACCGAACTCGCCCTCGCCGAGGTCCACGACTGCTTCACGCCCACGGAGTTGGTGCTGATGGAGGACCTGGGCTTCTCCGCGCGCGGTGAGGGCTGGAAGGACGTCACCAGCGGGGCGTTCGACCTGGACGGCTCGCTGCCGGTCAACCCGGACGGCGGCCTGAAGGCCTTCGGCCACCCCATCGGCGCCTCAGGACTGCGCATGATGTTCGAGGCCTGGCTCCAGCTGCGCGGCGAGGCACCGGCCGAGCGGACGGTGAAGTCCGTGGCCGAAGGACGCTCGCTCGCCCTGACCCACAACCTCGGCGGCGGACCCGGCGAGTGCGTGTCGTTCGTGTCGGTCGTCGGCAGCCAACTCACCGAGTAGAACGGGCGGTTCGGGATGACCCGACTCCAGCGACTCCAGGACAAGATCGCCGTAGTCACCGGGGCCGCGTCCGGCATCGGCGCGGCCACCGCCGGCCGCCTGGCGGCCGAGGGCGCCCACACGGTGGTCGCCGACCTGAACCTCGACGGCGCCAAGGCGGTGACGGAGGAGATCCGCGCCGCCGGCGGCTCCGCGACGGCCGTCCCGGTCGACCTCGGCGACATCGAGAGCGTACGGGCCATGGTGGCCGCCGCGGTCGAGACGTACGGCGGCCTCGACGTCCTGCACAACAACGCGGCGGCCACCCACCTGGCCGCCCGTCAGGACCTCGCCGTCGTCGAGGCCGACCCGACCGTCTGGGACGACACGATGCGCATCAACCTCCGCGGGACCATGGTCGCCGTCCAGTCCGCCGTCCCGCACATGATCGCCCGCGGCGGCGGCTCCATCATCAACACCTCGTCCGGGGCCGGGCTCTCGGGCGACCTGCGCAACCCGGCGTACGGCGCCTCGAAGGCCGCGCTCATCAACCTCACGCAGTACGTGGCCACCCAGTACGGCAAGCAGGGCGTGCGCTGCAATGCCATCGCGCCCGGCTTCATCGTCACGCCGGCCAGCTCCGGTTCGGCGCACGGGGCGATCCGGGAGGCGATGCTCCGGCATCACCTCACGCCACGCCTCGGACGCCCGGAGGACGTCGCGTCGGCCGTCGTCTTCCTCGCCTCCGACGAGTCGGCGTTCATCACCGGGCACACCCTGCGCGTGGACGGCGGGTTGCTGTCCCATCAGCCGTACGTGGCGGACCTGCGCGCCGAGTGAGGACGACCTGGCCGAATTTCTTCCCTCGCGGGGCGGGGCGACGTTTTTACCGGGTGGCAATTGCAGAGAAATGAACCTTTCCTGCGGTCCGGGCACTAGGTGTGATGGTTCCGCTTCTGATCCCCCGCGAGGCAGCCGTGACCGATGTGCCCGTCTCCACCAGCCCGCTCGTCGAGCCCCGAATCAGCTCCCGACCCCAGCACGGCCGTCTGGACTCCGCCGCCCTCGGCCTGCCCTCGGTGCTGTTCTGCATCGTGACCGGCGCGGCACCGATGACCGCCATGCTGTTCAACGTCCCCGTGGCCGTGATGGGCGGAGGCTACGCGGCGCCCGCCGCGTTCCTGCTGGCCACCGTGGCCCTGACGGTCTTCTCCGTCGGCTACATCGCGATGAGCCGCCGGGTGACGTCCGCCGGCGGTTTCTACACGTTCATCAGCCGCGGTCTCGGCCGGATCACGGGTGTGGGCTCCGGCGTGCTCATCGCTCTGTGCTATATCATCTTCTCCACCGCCGTCATCGGCGTGATGGGCTACTTCGCCGCCACCAGCGTGGAGGAGTGGACCGGAGTGTCCGTCCCGGTGGCGGTCTACATGTTCGGCGCGCTGGCGGTGATGAGCCTGCTCGCCTGGTTCCACATCGAGCTGACCGCCAAGGTCCTCGGGGTCCTGCTCGTGTCCGAGGTGCTGGTCCTGCTGGTGCTGGGCGTCGGCGTCCTGATCGACGGCGGGGCCCACGGCCTCTCGGCGGCCCCCCTCAACCCCGGCGAGATGTTCGGCAACGACGACGCGACCAAGGTCTTCGGCTCGGCGGCCGCCGGCGTGGCGCTCTTCGCCGCCTTCTGGTCCTGGGTCGGCTTCGAGATGGCCCCCAACTACGCGGAGGAGTCCCGCGACCCGCACAAGATCGCGTCACGCGCGACCTACGGCTCGGTGATCGGCCTCGGCGTGTTCTACATGTTCGTGTCCTACATCTACGTCACCGGATGGGGCCTGCCGGAGTCCGTGCAGGCCGTGAAGGACCAGTTCGCGGGCAAGTTCGCCTCGGCCTTCTATCCGCTCTCCGACCGGTACGTCGGCTCTCCGCTCACCACGGCCATGGAAGTGCTCGCGATCACCAGTTCCTTCGCCTGCGCCATGGCCTTCTACAACACCGGCGCGCGCTATCTGTTCTCGCTCGGCCGGGAAGGCGTCCTGCCGTCCGCCCTGGCCCGCACCTCGCGCCGGCACAGCCCGATCGTCGCGGCGATGACCGTGAGCGCCACGGTGGGCCTGTACATGCTGGCCTTCGTGATCTACGACTCCAGCGCCGAGGGCGCCCTGCTGAAGCTCGGGACCTGGTCCCCGCTGCTCGGCGTGCTGGGCATCCTGGGTGTGCAGGCCCTGGCCTCGGCGGCGATCATCCGCTACTTCCTCACCACCGCACGCGACGGCTTCCACTGGTTCACCACGCTCGTCGCCCCCGTCCTCGGCGGCGCGGCGATGGTCGGCGCCTGCTATCTGCTGATCGACAACCGGACCGTGCTGGCGGGCGCCGAGGACGTCCCGTTCATCACGTACCTGCCGTGGGCCGTGCTCGCCATGTTCCTGGCCGGTGTCGTCATCGCCGTCGTACTGCGCTCGCGCAGCCCCGAGAAGTACGCGGCACTCGGACACTTCACGCTCGCCGATCCCGACGCGGAGGACGCCGCGGGCGAGCCGACGGTGGCCGTCTCATGACCACGACCACCGCCACCGGTGATCATGCCGAGGCCACGGGCCCCGTACCTCCCGCGCATCCCCTCGAACCGCTGTCGGCCCCGGAGATCGCGGCGGCCGCCGGACTGCTCCGCGAGGCCAGAGGCCTCACCGAGACCGCGCGCTTCGTCTTCGTGACGCTGCACGAGCCGCCCAAGGCGGACGTCCTCGCCTGGCAGCCCGGCGACTCCCCGCTGCCGCGTACGGCGTTCGTCCTGCTCTACGAGCGCGGGGAGCGGCGCACCTACGAGGCGGTGGTCTCTCTCTCCGCTCGCGAGGTGGTGTCCTGGCGCCACGTCGAGGGCGTCCAACCACCGATCATGGACGAGGAGTTCAACGCCTGCGAGGACATCGTGCGCGCCGATCCCCGGTGGCAGAAGGCGATGCGCCGCCGCGGCGTCGAGGACTTCTCCCTGACGATGGTCGACCCCTGGGCGGCGAGCTGGACCGGGCCCCAGGACGCCCCGACGGCCCGCCGCATCGCCCGCCCGCTCACCTGGGTCCGCTCCGCGCCCGGCGAGCACGGCTACGCGCGCCCCGTCGAGGGCCTGGTGGTGGTCGTGGACCTGGACGAGCGCAAGGTCGTCGAGGTCGAGGACCACGGCGTCGTACCGTTCCCGCCCCGGCCCGGCAACTACGAGCCGGAGTTCCAGTTCGCCCCGGACAATGTCCCCGCCTTCCCGGCGTACCGCGACGACGTGCGGCCCATCGAGATCACCCAGCCGCAGGGCCCGAGTTTCTCGGTGGACGGCCACGAGGTGCGCTGGCAGAAGTGGCGGCTGCGGATCGGCTTCACGCCCCGCGAGGGCCTGGTACTGCACCAGGTCGGCTACGACGACCGGGGCACGCTCCGCCCGGTGCTCTACCGCGCCTCGCTGTCGGAGATGTACGTCCCCTACGGCGACCCGGCGCCGACCCACCGCTTCAAGAACGTCTTCGACCAGGGCGAGTACGGCGTCGGATGGCTCGCCAACTCCCTCACCCTGGGCTGCGACTGCGTCGGGCACATCCAGTACTTCGACGCCGTGGTGAACGACCAGGACGGCGCCCCGGTCACCATCCCCAACGCCGTCTGCATGCACGAGGAGGACGCCGGAATCGCCTGGAAGCACACCGACTTCCGCACCGGCGCCGTACAGGTGCGGCGTCGGCGCCGGCTGGTCATCTCCATGATCGCCACGGTCGGCAACTACGAGTACGGCTACTTCTGGTACCTCTACAACGACGGCACCATCGAGTACGAGGTCAAGCTCACCGGCGTCATCTCCACCGGCGCGCTGCCCCCCGGCGTCAAGCCCCGGCACGGCACGCTCGTGGCGCCCGGCCTGTACGGGCCGCACCACCAGCACTTCTTCTGCGTGCGGCTCGACATGAGCGTCGACGGCCCGGCGAACACCGTGGTCGAGGTCGACTCGGTGGCCAGCCCGCCCGGACCTCAGAATCCGCACAACAACGCCTGGGAGACCCGGCGGACCGTCCTGGCGCACGAGTCGGTGGCCCAGCGGCGGATCGACCCGCTGACGGCGCGGTACTGGAGGATCGAGAATCCGCAGAAGCTCTCCGGGCTCGGCGAGCCGGTGGGGTACACGCTGATGCCGGGAGGCAACACCGTCCCGATGTACCCGCCCGAGGCGCTGTTCGCCCCGCGCGCCGGATTCACCGCGAGCCACCTGTGGGTGACCGCCTACGATCCCCTCGAGCGCTACGCCGCCGGTGACTACCCCAATCAGCACCCGGGCGGGGACGGTCTGCCCGCCTACGCCGCCGCCGACCGTCCGCTGGAGGACACCGACGTGGTGGTCTGGTACACCTTCGGCGCCCACCACGTCGTCCGCCCGGAGGACTGGCCCGTGATGCCGGTCAGCACCATCGGCTTCATGCTCAAGCCGAGCGGCTTCTTCGACGGCAATCCGGCCCTCGACCTGCCGCCGAGCCAGAGCGCGCACTGCCACCCCGACGACCCGGCGGCCTGCCACTGACGGCGACCGCTGCGCGTCAGGCGCTCACGGTGTCCTCGTCCGCGGCTTCGTCCGCCGCTTCGTCCGGCGTCAGGTCGCCCAGGTAGGCCGCCCGGACCGCCGGATCGCGCCGGACCTCCTCGGGGGTGCCGGCGCAGATCCGGCGTCCGAAGTCCAGGACCACGACCTGGTCGCAGACGCTCATCACCATGTCGACGTCGTGCTCGACGAGCAGCACCCCCATGCCCCAGTCCTCGGCGAGCCGCCGTACCAGATGGGCCAGTTCCCGGGTCTCGTCGTCGGAGAGGCCCGCCGCCGGTTCGTCGAGGAGCAGCACGGACGGCGAGGCCGCCACCGCGCGGGCGATGGCCAGCAGCCGGCGCTCGCCGTACGAGAGGTCGTCCACCGGCCGGTCCAGACTGTCCTGGAGTCCGAACTCCCGTACCGCGACGAGGACATGGGCGGGCAGCGGGCGGCTGCCGGGACGGATCAGGTCCGTGAGGTACGCCCAGCGGCCGGGCCGGTCGCAGGCCGCGTACAGGTTGTCCAGGACCGTCATGTCCTCGAACAGCTCCAGGGACTGGAAGGACCGGCTCAGACCGGCGGCGGCCCGGCGATGGACCGGCAGCCGGGTCGCGTCCCGGTCGCCGAGGCGCACACTGCCGGACGCGGTCCGGGTGAAGCCGGTGACCGCGTCGATGGCGGAGGTCTTGCCGGCACCGTTGGGACCGATGAGCCCCACGACCTGGCCCGGTCCGACGTCCAGGGAGAGCCCGTCGACGGCGACGACACCGCCGTAGCGGACGGTGAGGTCCCGTATCTGGAGGGGGAGCGGGGCGGCAGGGGTCACGGTCACGGCGGCGGGCGGCTCGTCCTTCGGGACGGTCGCCGGGCGCTTCGGGGTCGGCTTGCGCAGGCTCCCCGGCACCCGTGTGCCGAGCCCCTTGCCGATGCCGTCCTGGTTGCCCACGAGCGTCAGCACCAGGATGATCCCGCCGATCAGCGGCATCCACGCGCTGAGCCCGGGCAGTACGAGGTCCGCGAACCGGGCACCCACCGTGCCCGCGGCGAAGGTCGCGCCGAACAGCGGGCCGACGAGGAAGCCCACTCCGCCGATGACCGCGAGGCCTAGCGCGGTGATGGAGTCGAAGCTCGCGAAGTCGGACAGGACGACCGAGGTCGAGCGGAAGCCGGTGAGCACTCCGGCGAGCGCGGCGATGGCCGCGGACAGGCCGAAGGCGTAGAGCTTGGCGGCGCGGACGTCGATGCCGAGGGCGGCGGCGGCCCGCTCGTTCGCCCTTACGGCGATCAGCCGGCGGCCGGTCCGGCTGCGCCGCACGTTGGCGACCACGAGGGTGGCGGCGACGAAGAGCACGAGCACCAGGGCGGCGTACCGCTGCGGATGGTCGACGCCGGAGATGCTGATCCCGAAGAGGGTCTGCTTGCCGACCGCGATGCCGTCGCTGCCCGGGGTCGTCGACAGATCGGTGTTCTGGAAGACCATCGCCTCCAGGGTGGTGCCGAGGCCGAGGGTGATGATCGCGAGATTGACGCCGCGGGTGCGCACGGCGGGGAGCGCGAACAGCAGGCCGATCGGCACGGTCCCCAACACCCCGGCCAACAGAGCGAGTTCGAACGGCCAACCCCAGTCGGCCGCCGCGTGTCCGGCGAGGAAGGCGCCGGTCCCGGCCAGGGCGTAGGCCGCGAGGGAGACCTGTCCCGCGTATCCGGTGACCACGACGATCGACAGGATGATCAGCGACAGCACCAGGGTGGTGGTGATCGCGTCGGCCCACAGCGGTGTCGCGAGGCTGACCAGCGTCAGTCCGGCCACGACGGCGAGCGCCAGCGGCAGGGGGCGGATCCTGCCGGTGCCCAGAGCGGGCAGCCGGTCCAGGAGCGTGCCGCGCAGCGGCAGCGCCCGGCCGCGCGCGACCAGGACCAGCGCGATGAAGAGGAAGGGGACCGAGGCGGCGAGCCCGGTGACGTCGGACCCGAAGCGGGTCAGTTCGGACTGCACGACGCCGATGACCAGTCCACCGGCGAGCGTGACGGGGAACGAGGAGAACCTGCCGACCAGGGCGGCGGCCAGGGCGCTCAGCAGGAGGGTGGTCAGCCCGGTCACGGACAGGCCGATGACCGGCACGATCAGGATGCCCGTCAGCCCGGCGAGCGCCGAGCCCAGCGCCCAGTTGCCGGTGGCGATCAGGTCCGGGGACCAGCCGAGCGAGGCGGCCGCGCCCTCGTTCTCCGCGACCGCGCTGGTGCCCAGGCCGAACAGGGTGCGCTTGTAGAGGAGGTGCAGGAGCACGGTCCCGACGACCGCGATGCCGATCAGCCAGATGCGGTCCTCGGAGACCGTCGCCCCGGCGATCGTCAGCAGCTTGGTGGGCAGCTTGCCCGGCACCAGCTCCAGGCTGTCGCCGTAGCGCTTGAGGGCGATCGCGGTGAGCACGATGAAGACCGCCAGGGTGCCGACCAGACGGGCCAGTGAGGACGCTCTGCGCAGCGGGCGGAGCACCAGCAGGTGGGTGAGCACGCCCAGGACCGCGGAGGTGAGGACGCCGCAGGCGGTGGCGGGCCAGTAGGGCAGGTCGTGCTGGTTGGCGAGCTCCCACTGGACGTAGGCCCCCGCCATGCCGATCGCGCCGTGCGCGAAGTTCAGGACCCCGGAGCCCCGGTAGACCAGCACGATGCCGTGCGCGGTGAGCGCGTAGAGGGCGCCGAGACCGAGGCCGAGCAGGGCGAAACGCAGGACGTCGTCCATCGAGGAACCTCCCGAGGGCAGGAGCAAGACAGCACATTCATTTAAATAATTGTGCCGAGAGTACTTCACTAACCACAAAACGCACCCCATGCTGTTCGGCATCTCGACGACGAGCACAGCGGAGGAACCATGAACCACTCACGCCGACGCAGAACCGCCGCAGCGGGCGCCCTCGCGATGACCGGAGCCCTGCTCGCCGCCGGCTGCGGGGGAGAGGCGTCCGGCAGTTCGAAGGAGGAGACCTCGACCCTGAAGGGCACACCGGTCAAGGTGATGGTCTGGGCGCCGGAGGAGACCCAGGGCAGCGCCCAGCCCGGAGTGCGGCTCACCGCCCAGGCCTACGAGAAGTGGATCAACGCCAATGGCGGGATCAAGGGCGCCCCGCTGAAGGTCCTCACCTGCAACGAGAAGAACAACCCCGACGAGGCCGAGAAGTGCGCCCAGCAGGCGGTCGCCGAGAAGGTGGTCGCGGTGGTGGGCTCCTACAGCCTCGCCGGTGACCGCTACATGCCCATCCTCCAGAAGGCCGGCATCCCGTACATCGGCGGCACCGGCGTCTCGGCGGCCGAGTTCTCCAACCCGCTGTCGTTCCCGGTCAACGGCGGCACCCCGGTGGTGTTCGCGGCCCACGGGCGGCAACTGGTGCAGAACGGCTGCAAGAAGATCTCCGGCGTCCGCTACGACGTGGCCGCCGCCGCGGTCGTCTCGCAGTTCCTCACCGTCGGCGCGGTCTCCGCCGGAGCGCCGGCGCCCAAGGACATCAAGGTGCCGCTCACCGCCACCGACCTCGCCCCCCAGGTCGCCGCCGCCACCAAGGGAAGCGACTGCGTCAGCGTCATCATGGGCACCGCCTCCGGCCTGTTCGTGAAGTCGTACGTGCAGTCCGGCGCCAAGACCAAGCTCGGCAGCGTCGTCGGCAACCTCACCCCGCAGCTCGCCGAGAGCACCGGCGGAGCCGGCGGCCCGCTGGAGGGCGCCGCGATCACCGGCTACTTCCCGCCGCCCTCCGACGCCGCCTGGAAGGACTTCGTCGCCGCCACCAAGGGCGACAAGGACGTCGACACCAGCAACGGCGCCAACGAGACGACCTGGGTGGCCTTCAAGGTCTTCACCGAGGCCGCCAAGAAGCTCCCGACGATCAACTCGAAGGCCCTCGTGCAGGAGCTCGACACCAGCACCGGCATCAGCACCGGCGGACTGACCCCGCCGCTGAGCTGGACGGCGGCCACGGCCCTGCCGATCAAGGGCCTCAACCGCATCCACAACACCACCGCGACCGAACTGACCATCCGCGACGGGAAGATCGAGTGGGCCAAGCCCGGATCCACCTTCGTCGACGTCCGCAAGATCCTGACGGCCCTGCCGTCCAGCTGAGGAGCAGGCCGTGCCGGACACCGACGCACCCCTGATCGAAGCCCGCTCCCTGTCCGCCGGATACGGCAGCCAACCCGTCGTACGCGACCTCGACCTGGAGGTCCGCCCCGGCGAGGTCGTCGCCCTGCTCGGCCCCAACGGCGCCGGCAAGACCACCACCCTGCGGGCGCTCTCCGGCAGCCTCGCCCCGATGGACGGCGAGGTGCGCTGGCTGGGCGCACCCGGCCGGACACCGCTGCACCGCCGGGCCCGCCAGGGCCTGGCGTACGTCGGTGAGCGGGCGGTCTTCACCCGGCTCGACACCGCGGACAACCTGCGGGTCGGCCGGGTGAGGTCCCAGCAGGCGCTGGAACTCTTCCCCGAGCTCGAGAAGCGCCTCAGAACCGGCGCCGGCATGCTGTCGGGCGGCGAGCAGCAGATGCTGTCGCTGGCCCGCGCCCTGTGCCGCGCACCGAAGCTGCTCCTCGCGGACGAACTCTCCCTCGGCCTCGCCCCGTTGGTGGTCGACCGTCTCCTGCGCGCGGTGCGCGAGGCGGCCGACCTCGGCCTCGGCGCACTGCTGGTCGAACAGCACGTGCGCAAGGTCCTGGACATCGCCGACCGCGTGTATGTCCTGCACCGCGGCCGCGTCACCATGACCGGCACCCCGAAGGAACTGCGCGGCAACCTCGACGCGATCGAGTCGTCGTACCTCGCGCAGGCCACAGCGGAAAAGACCACGTACGCAACCGATTGAGGTGAACGCTGTGCCAGGCGCACGCGAGCAGATCCGATCCCTCGTCCATTCCGGCGACACCTTCGACCAACCGGCCCCCGAACTCAGGGAGTTGCAGCTGGAGGCCGCCCGCGAGACCTTCACCGCCCACCGCGAGCGGGTCCCGCTGCTGCGCACCCGGGCGGCGGAGACCGGCGTCGACGAGATCACCGGCCTCGACGACCTGGTGCCACTGCTCTTCTCGCACACCAGCTACAAGTCCTACCCCGTCTCCCTCATCACCGCGGGCCGCTGGGACCGGCTCCTGCGCTGGTACACCACCGTCTCCACGGTCGAACCCGGCGACGTCGACATGGACGGCGTCCGTGACATCGACGAGTGGACCGACCGCATCACCGCCGCCGGCCACCGCCCGTACATCACCAGCGGCACCTCCGGGAAGGTCTCCTTCCTCAACTGCGCCGCCGGCGACCTGAGTTTCCTGCACGACATCCTGGAGCACCTCACCTGCTGGCCCGACCCCCTGCCCCCCAAACCCACCCGCCGCGGCTACCTGCTCGCACCCGCGAGCGGCCCGATGCGCTCCATCGACGGCTTCCGCTGGCACGCCGACGTCTTCGCACAACCCGGCGAGACCAGGCTGCTCACCGAGGACGCGATGCGCGTGTCCGACCTGATGAGCAGCGCCCTGCTGCGCCGCCGGATCGCCGAGGGCGCCGCCACCCCGCAGGAGATCAGCTCCTTCGAGACCGCCTCCGAATCCCGCGAGGGCGAACTCGCCGCGGCCATGGCCGAGATCGTCGAGGACATCGCCGCCCACCGCGAGGAACCGCTCCTCATCGCCGGCATGAACAACCAGCAGTTCACCCTCATCCAGGCCCTGCGCGCCCGCGGCGTGGCCGACGGGAGCCTGCACCCGGACACGCTGGTGCTCAGTGGCGGCGGCAACAAGGGCCGCGCCCTGCCCGACGACTACCAGCAGCAACTCGCCGCCTTCTACGCCGGTGTCCGCCGCGTCCGCAGCTACGGCATGACCGAACTCCAGGGCTCCTGCCTCGCCTGCGAGCAGGGCAACTACCACGTGCCGCCCTGGGTGATCCCCTTGGTGCTCGCCGAGCCCGGCGAGAAGCTGGTGGGCTCCGAACAGGGTGTGGTGGAAGGCCGGTTCGCGTTCCTCGACGTCTCCCTGGAGGGTCGCTGGGGCGGCCTGATCAGCGGCGACCGGGTCTTCGTGGACTTCTCGCCGTGCGCCTGCGGCCGCCCGGGACCGGCGGTGCTGCCGGACATCCGACGCTACGGCGACCTCGGCGGCGACGACAAGATCACCTGCGCGGCGACACTCGACTCCTATGTGCGGGGGCTGGTCCACTGATGAGCCGTACGACACTCGACGGCCCCGCGGCCGCCCCCTTGACCGTAGTGCACGTGGTCCGGGGCGAGGTCGACCCGAGCACGCCCGTCGACCTCGGCCGGTTCACCGCACCGGCCCTCGACCTGGACCGCCTCGTGTGGCCGCGATCCGAACCTGGCCCCGCTTTCGATGTGCCCGTGGCGGAGATTGTCGACCTGCTGGTGGAGACCGGTGAGGCCCTCAAGGCGGACCGCGAGGGCCTGCTCGCCGAAGCCCTGGAGCGGATGGCCCCGGTCAGCCCGCTGCCCGGGGAAGTGCTGGAGCGCGCCTACGCCGTGCTGTGGCGCAGCTTCCAACGCCCCGGTCTGTACGCCCAGATAGACCACGAACTCGGCGGTGCGGACGTCCTCGACGGCTGGCGCGAGGTACGCCTGCCCGACGACCGGGTCGCCGCCACCCGCGCGTTCCCGCCCCGCCTGGTGCACATCGTCGCCGGCAACGCACCCGGAGTCGCGGCGATGTCCGTCGTGCGCGGCGCGCTCACCAAGGGCGTCAACCTCCTGAAACTGCCCTCGAACGACCTGTTCACCGCGACCGCGATCCTGCGCACCATGGCCGCGGTCGCCCCCGGGCACCCGGTGGTGCGGTCGTTCTCCGCGGTGTACTGGCGCGGCGGCGACGAGGCGGTGGAGAGCGTGCTGTTCCGCCCGCAATTCTTCGACAAGCTGGTTGCGTGGGGCGGCGAGTCCACCATCCGCAGCGCGCTGAAGTACGTCGGCCCGGGCTTCGAACTCGTCTCCTTCGACCCCAAGACCTCCATCTCGATGATCGGCCGCGAGGCCTTCGCGTCCGAGGAGAGCCTGGCCCGGGCGGCGGACGCGGGCGCCGCCGACGCGACCTTCTTCAACCAGCAGGCCTGCGTGGCCAGCCGCTTCCAGTTCGTCGAGGGCTCCTGGGAAGACGCCGACCGCTATGCCGCCCTGCTGTGCGAATGCCTCGGCGTGGCACGGGAGTTCAGCTCGGCCGGCGGCCCACGGGTCACCGCCGAACTGCGCGAGGAGATCGACGTCCTGCGGTCCATGGAACCCGAGTACCGGGTGTGGGGCGGCTACGACGGCCAGGGCCTGGTCATCCGCTCACCGGAGCCCGTGGACTTCCACCCCGACGGGAAGATCGTGGACGTCGTCCCGGTCGCCGCCCTGTCCGACGCCCTCGCCCATGCCGGGGTCGCCACCCAGACGGTCGGCGTGTACCCCGACACCCGCAAGGCGGAACTCCGCGACGCCCTCGCCTGCGCCGGCGTACAACGCGTGGTCTCCCTGGGCAGAGCGGGCGGCATGCCACCGGGCCTCTCCCATGACGGCTTCTACCCTCTGCAACGGCTCATGCGGTGGGTGAACGACGAGTGACGGCCTTGGCCGCTGCCCGGGTCTCGTCCGTACTACGTGAGCGGCCCCCGAGAGCCTGCGGACCCTTGCGCCGGTCTGTTGGCCTACCAGTCGGGGTCGGAGCCGCGGTCGTGTACGAGCCGCAGGGTCGCCCGGTGGATGGTGGTCTTTCTGCAACGGCCGGGCGGTCAGGCCCCGGTCCGCTATGTGACCCGGCTGGAGGCGGCCAAGGTTCTCCTGGTGACCGGTGACGAGAGCCAGGAGCCCGTCGCAGGGCCGGCCGGCTTCGGCTCCCCGGAGACTATGAGACGGATCTTCCGCCGCAACCTCGGGGGCTCGCCGGGCAGTTGTCGCAGCAGGTTCCGTTCGTCGCTGTTCAGTCCCCGGCCCGTATCAGCCCGCTCTCGTAGGCGAAGATCACCGCGTGGACACGGTCGCGGAGGCCGAGTTTGGTGAGGATGCGGCCCAGGTGGGTCTTGACGGTCGTCTCCCCGACGAAGAGGCGGTCGGCGATCTCGCCGTTGGCCAGCCCACGGGCGACCAGGGCGAGGACTTCTCGTTCCCGGTCGGTGAGTACGGCCAGGCGGCTGCGCTGGGCGGGCGCGGACGCGGGGGAGTGCAGGACGAAGCGTTCGACCAAGCGCCGGGTGAGCGAGGGCGCCACCATCACCTCGCCCCGCAGTACCGCTCGGACGGTCACCAGGATCTCCTCGGCGGGGGCGTCCTTGACGAGGAAGCCGTTCGCGCCGGCGCGCAGGGCGGCGTAGGCGTACTCGTCGAGGTCGAAGGTGGTGACGACGAGGATCCGCGGCCCCTGCGGCTGCGCGCAGAGATGTTCGGTCGCGGCGAGCCCGTCCAGGCCGGGCATGCGGACATCCATCAGGACGAGGTCCGGCTCCAGGGAAGCCACGCCGGCGATCGCCGCGACGCCGTCGGCGGCCTCGCCCACCACGGTGAGGTCGGGCTGGCTGTCGACGACCATGCGCAGCCCCATCCGGATCAGCTCCTGGTCGTCGCAGATCAGCACGCGCGACGGTGACGGGGTGGGGGCCGGGCCGGTCATGGGGTCGCCGCGGTGGGCGTGGCCGCGGTGGGGCGCAGGGTGGCGGTGACCCGGTAGCCGCCTTCGGGTGTGGGTCCGGCGTCGACGCTGCCGCCGTACAGGGCGGTCCGTTCACGCATGCCGGCGAGTCCGTGACCTGTGGACAGCAGTGGGCCGCGGTGCTCCGGGGTGGCTCCCGCCCCCGCTGAGTTCTCCACCCGGAGGCGGACCAGCCGCCCCGGCCCCTCGCTGCCCGTGTCGACCCGTACGTGGATCATGGCGTCGGGCGGTGCGTGCTTGACGACGTTGGTGAGCGCCTCCTGGACGATGCGGTACGTCTGCACGGTGAGATCCGCCGACAGGCCGCCACACTCTCCGTCAAGGTCCAGTCGGGCGCGTCTGCCGCTGGTGTTGAGGCGGGCGACCAGCCGCCGGAGATCGGCCGAGAGGGATTCGCCGGCCTCACCGCCGGCCGACCCGGGTCCGGGGTCGCCGGGCGGGGCGTCCGCGGGGGTGCGCAGCACCTCCAGAAGCCGGCGCAGTTCGTCCAGGGCGTCGCGACCGGTCGCGCTGATGACACCGAGGGTGCGGTCGACGACCGTGGGGTCGGTGTGCCGCATCAGCCTGCCGCCCTCGGCGTTCAGCACCATCACGCTCACGCTGTGGGCGAGGACGTCGTGGATCTCGCGGGCGATGCGCGCCCGCTCCTCGGCGACGGCGACCCGGGCCACGGCGAGGCGTTCCGACTCGGCGAGCGCGGCACGCCGCTCGAACTCCGCGAGGTAGGCACGCCGGGCACGGATGTACTCGCCGAACACCCAGGCCCCGGCCAGCAGAAGCGCCACCGCCAGCGGGGTGAGCCATGCACCACGGGCGCCCGGGCCGCCGTAGTCCCGTTGCCAGTCGGGAATCCACAGCACGACGCAGCCGGCGGCACAGATCATCGTCGCCGTGGCGGCCCGGCGCAGGCCGCGTACCGTGAGGGTGGCCAGGACCGCGGCCAGGGCGACGGCGCCGCGTCCCGGCTCCTGTCCCCACACCTGCCCGAGGTACTGCGCCCAGAACCCGGCCGTCACCAGGGCCGCGACGAGCACCGGCCGACGGCGGCGCCACAGCAGGGGCAGCACGAGGACGGCGTAGACGAGCGTCTGTACCCAGACGGGCCGCCAGCCGGGCTGGGGCCGGATCACCGGGGGCACGGCGACCAGCACGATCAGCAGCAGGTCCGTCAGCCACGGATGTGCGCGCCGCAGGCGGGGCAGGGTCTCGATCAGCCGTTGCACCGCCTCACGCTATGGCCGGGGCCCGCTCCCCGGCATCGTCCTGGCGGGCGTCACGGGGTCCTCCCGCAGTCGTACGGACACCGGCCATGGATACGACTCGCGGCCACTCGGGGCGCTTCGAGCATGGCCGCCATGTCGATCACCACCGAGTTCCTCAGACGGCCCCTCATGACCGGTGCCGTGGCGGCCAGTTCACGGCGGCTGGCGTACGCGATGACCGAGGGCATCGGCCTGGAGCGGGCCTGGACCGTCGCCGAACTCGGCCCGGGGACCGGGGTGTTCACCGACGCGATCCTCGCCCGGCTCGCCCCCGACGCTCGGCTCGTCGCCATCGAGCTCAACCCGGTGCTCGCCGCCCGGCTGTCGGCGACCCGACGCGACCCACGGCTGACCGTGGTCCAGGGCACGGCCGCCGAACTGGTCGCCGAGGTGGGTCATGAGCCGGTCGACGCCGTGGTCTCCGGGCTGCCGTGGACGGTCATGCCGCAGGACCGGCGCGCGCACATCCTGGACGCCGTGACCGAAGTCCTCGCGCCCGGCGGCCGGTTCACCACCTTCGCCTATCTGCACGCAGCCTGGACCCCGCCCGCCCGTGACCTCACCGCCGAACTGGCCCGACGCTTCGACCGGTTGGAACGCTCGAAGCCGGTGTGGGCGAACATCCCGCCCGCTTTCGTGCACCGGGCCACGAAAGGCGGAAAGGACAGGCACCCCTGGTGCTGACGCGCCGCCGGGCATGCTCACCACTGTCCGAGAACGGATCCGTCGCGCCCCGGCGGCACACCCCTGTCCGGGGCGGATGGAGTATCGAGATCCCGCAATCTAGGGTCAGCACGTGGCTTTCATCCTGGTGTGCGAAGACGACGCGGCGGTTCGCGGCATTCTCAGGCGTGCCCTGGAGCATGACGGTCACACCGTTTCCGTCGCCGCCACGGCAGACAGCCTGCTACGGCAGCTCGCACCGGTGCCCCAGCTGGTCGTCCTGGATCTCGGGCTGCCGGACGCCGACGGCCGCGATGTCTGCCTGGCCCTGAGGGCTCGCGGCGTCGACGTGCCGGTGTTGATGCTCACCGCCCTGGACGGTCTGCATCACAAGGTGGGTGGCTTCGAGGCGGGCGCCGATGACTACATGACCAAACCCTTCGACATCCCGGAACTGCTGGTCCGCGTCCGGGCGCTGCTGCGCCGGGCCACCGTGGCGCCCGCATCGCACGAGGTCGTCCTCGATCCGGCGAAGCACATGGTGACCTACGATGCGGTGAGCATGAGCCTGACCCCGACCGAGTTCCGTCTACTGGGCCGCCTGATCGCCTCGCAGGGCGACGCGGTGCGCCGCCACGCCCTCGTCGCCGCCGGCTGGCCGCACGGGGCGCACGTCAGCGACAACACCCTCGACTCCTATGTGCGCCGGCTGCGGACCAAGCTCGGTCCGCTGGGTGTGGCCGGGCGCCTGGCGACCGTCCGCGGCGTGGGCTACCGATGGCAGTGACGGGATTCCGCAGAAGCGTCGTCGCGCTCACCGTCCTGATCGCCACCGCCGTGGTCGCCATCCTGGTCGTCGTCTCGCACGTGCTGCTGAGCAGGGTGACGGACGCCGACGCGCACGATCTGGCCCGTACACGCGCCGAGGCGGTCGCGGCGAACGTCACCGCCAAGGGCGGCCGTGTCGTGCTCACGGAGAACGGCAGTGAGGCGCTGGACGAGGTCGCCTGGGTGTATGCCGACGGCCGTCTGATCGACGGGAACGTACCGGCGAGCGTGGTCAGGCGTGTCGAGGAGCTGGCGGACTCGGGGCGTTCGCAGACCGCGACCGTCGGCGACTCCCTCCTGTACGCGCGGCGGGTCCCGGTCGACGGCCACCAGGTGATGGTGGTCGTCCGGGTGGACCTCACGCCTTATGAGACGTCCGAGCAGCGCAGTCTGACCTTGTCGCTGATCCTGGGCGGCCTCACGATCATCGTCGCCGGCGTGGTCGCGCATCTCGTGGTGCGCCGCGCACTGCGGGTCGTACACGAGATGGCCGCCCTCGCCGACGACTGGGGCCATCACGAACCCGGGCGCCGCTTCAACCTCGGCGTCCCCCGCGACGAGTTCGGGGAACTGGGCCAGACGCTGGACCGCCTCCTGGAGCGCGTCGACAACGCGCTGGCGGACGAACGCCGGCTCACCGACGAGATCGCCCACGAGCTGCGGACACCGCTCACGGTCCTGCGGGGCGAGGCACAACTGGCGCAGCTGTCCGGCGAGCCGGTGCCACCGGAGGCGGTCCTGAGCGAGGTCGACCGCCTCGACGCGGCGATCACGACGATTCTGAGCGCCGCACGCGCCCGCACGGACGAGGGCACCCGGTGCGATCTGCACGATGCGGCCCGTCAGGCGATCGGCAGTCGCGCGGTCGAGGTCGCCATTCCCGAGAGGACCGAGGTGGCTGTGGCACCCGACGTCGCCGTGTCGCTGCTGTCACCCCTGCTGGAGAACGGCCTGCGGCATGCGAGAACGCGCGTGTGGATCACCGCGCGCAACCAGGGTACGGACGTCGTGGTCGACGTCCTGGACGACGGCCCGGGCATCGATCCCGCGGACGTCGAGCGGGTCTTCGAGGCAGGTGTGACCGGCGGCGACGGATACGGGCTGGGGCTGCCGGTGGTCCGGCGCATCGCCGCCTCGGCCGGTGCGGAGGTCCGCGCGATCGCGGACGGCCGCGGTCACGTCGAAGTGACGCTCCCGGCCGTGCGCGCGGTCACGTAGTCAGGTTGCTTGCAGGTTCCCCGCGTGAACCTGACCGCATGACGACGACAACGGAAGCGCGCACGCGCAACGGGCGCCTCATGCTCAACAAGGTCCCCGAGGTCACCCTCTGGTTCTGGGTGATCAAGATCCTGTGCACCACCGTGGGTGAGAGCTTCGCCGACTGGATCAACATGAAGCTGGGCGTCGGCCTGGTGAACACGGCCTGGATCTTCACCGGGGTGTTCGTGGTGGTCCTGGCCGTCCAGCTGCGGCTGAAGCGGTACGTCCCGTTCCCCTACTGGCTGACGGTGGTCGTTGTCAGCGTCACGGGGACCCTGTACACCGACATCCTCACCGACCAGCTCAACGTGCCGCTGTGGATCAGCTCCGCGGTCTTCTCGGTGCTGCTCGCGGTGGTCTTCGGCGTGTGGTGGCTGCGCGAGCGCACCCTGTCGATCCACTCGGTCACCACGCTTCCGCGCGAGTCGTTCTACTGGCTCGCCGTTCTCGTCACCTTCGCGCTCGGCACGGCGACCGGCGACTGGACCCTCGAGCTCACCGGCTGGAGCCCGGGCGCCTCCGTTCTGCTGCCGCTCGGCCTCATCGGCGCGATCACGCTGCTGTGGAAGTTCGGCGCGAACCCCGTGCTGTCCTTCTGGCTCGCCTACATCCTGACCCGCCCGCTGGGGGCGAACATCGGCGACTGGCTCGCCTCCCCGAAGGTCGCCCAGCCGGGCGAGCCGACCGGCCTCGCGCTCGGCACCTTCACCACCAGCCTGATCTTCCTCGGCCTGATCCTGGCGACCGTGGTCTACCTGACGGTGACGCGCTCGGACGTGACCGAGACCTACGAGGCCGCCCACGCCGCCCACACCACCGGCGACCTCCGAAAGGAGCGCATCGGTCTGGCCGGCTTCGCACTCCTCGCCGTCGCCACCACGGGCCTGCTGATCTGGGCCCACGGCCAGCCGCACACCGGCCCGGCGCCGGAGGAGGACAACACGTCCGCGGTCCAGCTGGCCCCGGGCGAGGCGGTGAAGAAGTTCCCGCCCGCCAAGGTCACCGCTTTGAAGGCCCTCGCCTCCACGTCGCTCAAGGACGCCCGATCCGGAGACACGAAGGGAGCGCACGCGGCCGCCCAGTCGCTGCGTGACCTGTGGGACGCCGACCAGACCTCGCTGGAGCCGCTGGACGAGACCGGGTGGACCTCCATCGACGCCCAGATGGACAAGGTGCTGGGGACCTTCGGCATCGATCACTCGAACCCGCCGAAGCCGCCCGCGCAGCAGGAGAAGGAACTGAACGCCCTCCTGACGGACATGGGCTGAACGGCCACCCGACGCCCGGGCGGCGGATACGGCGAGTCGCCTGCGCCGGCCCGGGCATCTCCCCGCCACAAGGGTGAGGGAGACGGCTCTCTCACCTGTCTCTAACCGACGAGCCGTACGGTGAAGTGGCCTCCTACGAACTGTAGGAGATCATGGTTCCGAGGCGCGTGACGACGAAAGGTGCGGGATGGCGGACGGCTCGAACGCCACGATGACCGGTGCCTCTCGCACCGGCTTCATGGAGCGGGTCGGCGCCCTCCACGCCTACGTTGCTCCCCACGCCCCGCAGGGGCGGTGACCGTGTCCGACAGCGTGACCGTGACCGCGGGCAGGCGCCCCTACGTCCGGCTGGGCGTCACCCTCGCGGTGGTCGTCGCCGCCGGCGGCATGCTCGCGATGCACCGGGCCACTCTCGACAGCGGTACCGACCAACTGGCCGCCGCCGACGGGGAATGGCTCGTGCTCGCCTGCTTCGCCACTCTCGCCACGTGGGTGTGCGCTGCTGTGGCGCAGCAGGGGGCGGTGGTCGAGCGGCTGCCGAGGGGACGGCTGGTGGCCGCTCAGTTCGCGGCGTGCGCCGCCAACGACCTCCTGCCCGCGGGAGCGGGGGCGAGCCTGGTCAACCTGCGGTTCCTGAAGCGGTGCGGCCTGTCCACCGGGCGCTCGGCGACCGCGCTTGCGGTGAAGGCGGCCGTCGGCGGGATCGTCCGGTGCGTGCTGGGCGTCGTCCTGCTGGTGGCGTCACCGGGCGCTGTTCCGTTGTCGGCGCGGGTCCCGCATGTGCTGGTCCTGGTGCCGGTGGTGGCGGCGGCCGTCGTGCTGGCGGTGGTGGCCAGCGGACGGCTGAGGCGGGCGGTGGGGCGGGCCGTGACCGACGTGCGGGAGGTGCATCGCTCCCGAGGGCGGGCCTGCGCGCTGTGGGGCGGCTCGGTCGCGTTTGCGTTGCTGCACGCGGCCGTGGTCGTGGCCGTGGTCCACGCGCTCGGGCTCGCGTTGCCCACGAGCCATGTGGTGATGGCGTACCTCGTGGCCAGCGGGGCGGCGGCCCTGCTTCCCACGCCCGGTGGACTGGGGTCGCTGGACGCCGCGCTCGCCTTCGCGCTCACGGCTGCCGGGGCACCGGGGCAGACGGCGATCTCGGCGGTCATCGGCTATCGCCTGCTCACCGGCTGGCTTCCGATGGCACCGGGACTGCTGGTCCTGGGGTTGCTCGCCCGGCGGTCGGCGCTCTGAGACAGCGGAACGCCCTCGCGCAGTCTACCGTCCTCAGCGACGCGGCAGCCGTTTCATCGGCCGCCTCGCCCTGCGTGGCGCTCCTGTCGGCGTGCCGGGTACCGGGCGGTGCAAACGATCGCGGGCGACGAGTTCGAGCGTCACCGCGACCGCGACGGACTGCACGGCCATGAGCGCGATCAGGACGAACAACTGCACCGCCCCGGCCATCACGGGACTCGCCCCTGCCATCAGCATGCCGACGAAGGCACCGGGGAGGGTGACCAGCCCGACCGTCCGCGTCTGGTCGAGGCCCGGCAGCAGTGCCTCCGACGCCGCGGGGCGGGCGATCTCCATGCGTGCGTCCCGGTCCGGGAAGCCCAGGGCCATCGCGGCTTCCACCTCCCCATGGCGCTGGGTGAGTTCGTCCAGGGCACGGCGTCCGGCGAGGACGGTCACGGTGAGCGCGCCGCCGATGAGGATGCCCGTGATCGGGATCAGGGCTATGCCCCGCAGCGGGACGAGTCCCGTCAGCAGCAGGGCCGCGACGACCGGCACCACGCCGGCGGCGATCGGGGCGGCCGTGAGCCACCAGGTGCGGTCGCCGGTGATCCTCCGTCCGGCCGTACGCACCGCCACCGAGAACATGACGACCAGGAACGCCAACAGCCCTGGCACAAACTTGACGGCCCACGTGATGACCACCGACACGACGGCCAGCTGAGCCGCGGCCCTCAGTCCGGCGACGAGGATCTCCCGGGCCCGGCTCCTGTAGGGGTACGGGTCGAGATGGAACCGGCCCGCGACCACGGCCGCCGCCAGGAGCAGAGCGGCGAGCAGGACGCCGAGGGTGATGTTGACGGGGACGAGGGATGCCGCACTCGACGTCACGTCAGAGCCAGACCTCACTTCTCAACCCGCCGGATCCGGCGGCCGCGTTCGGGCCGGTTCAGCGTCTCCTAGCCCCTGACAGCGGTCAACACGTTCTCCTCGAAGGGGCCGCCCTTGACCGTGACCTCCTTCACCGTGCCGATGCCCTTGACGTAGTACTTGTTGTCCACGACCCCCGGCTCCAGCGGCGTCCATTCCTTCGTGCGCAGGGCCCCGGTGAAGGTCTTGTACGGGACGGACACACGGGAGGTCAGGTTCAGGATCTGGAATCGGTCCTCGGCCTGGCCGGGGTAGTACTCCTGCTGTCCGGTGGCGCCGGGTACGGGGTGGGCGGGCAGGAAGATGCCCGGGCGGGCGCCGTCACGGCCGGCGCGCCAGGTGCCCTCGGTGGAAATCATGTCGCCGTGGGCATCGAGTTCGGCGGTGTCCTCGCCGAAGTACCAGACGTTTCCGGCGGCGTCCTGGGCGTAGTAGTCGCGGGTGGCCTCGTGAAGGGTGCCGTCGGTGTAGAGACGGTCCTGGACGACCCGGCAGGGGATGCCGGTGATCCTCTCGGTCTCGCGGGTGACGGTGAGGTACTCCGTGGACTTGGCGCCGTCCTTGGTGCCGCTGTAGACCAGCGTCCGGCCGGGCGGCAGCGGGAACCACGGGTTGTCGACGGTCGCCGAGAAGCTGCGGGGGACCGGGGTGGTCGTCGCGGCCGCCGGGGACCGGTGGCTCGAACTCCCCGGACTCCCCGGACTCCCCGAACTCGACGAACAGGCCGTCAGTACGACCGTGGCCGCGCAGCCGGCGGCGACGGTGAGGACCAGTGTTCTGCGTGCCATGCCTATGCCGATCATCGGGACTCCTTCGTCGACCGTGGCTTCCGAGCCTGCGCGCGACTGCCTAAGGGGACCCTGAAACGGTCCCCACGAGTCCCTGAGGGGTCCCTCGGGCGGACTCAGCGTCCCCTTAGAAACCCCCGGCTACGCTGGATACAAGCAGGTCCTCGCGAGGAGGCACTATGCGGATTCTCGTGGTCGAGGACGAGGCGCCCATGGCCGAGCTGGTGCGGCGCTGTCTGGCGGAGAACGGCTTTGCTGTCGATGTGGCCGCCACCGGCGAGGACGCCCTCTGGTACGCCGCGGAGACCGACTACGACGTGATCGTCCTGGATGTGATGCTGCCGGGCATCGACGGTTTCGGCGTGCTGCGTGAGATCCGTGCCGCCGGCCGGTGGGCGCCCGTCCTGCTGCTGACCGCGCTGGACGCCGTCGAGGATCGGGTGCGCGGACTGGACCTGGGCGCGGACGACTACCTCGTCAAGCCCTTCGCCTTGGCCGAACTGCTGTCCCGGTTGCGCGCGCTGATGCGCCGGGGCGCCCGTGAACGCCCCGCCGTGCTCACCGTCGGAGATCTCACCCTCGATCCGGCGACCCGCTCCGTGGCCCGGGGCGGAACTCCTGTCATGTTGACGGCCAAGGAGTTCGCGCTGCTCGAGTGCCTGATGCGGCGGCCCGGGCAGGTCCTGTCCAAGGCCGAACTCATCGAGCATGTATGGGACTTCACCTTCGACGCGGACTCGAACGTCGTGGAGGTGTACGTCGGTTACCTGCGTCAGAAGATCGACCGTCCCTTCGGACGACAGTCACTGCGCACCTCCCGGGGTGCCGGCTACTGGCTGAGAGATGACTGCAGGGAGCACGCGGATCATGCGCGGCCCGTTGGCTAGGCTCCCGCTCCGACTCCGCCTCACGCTCGCTTTCGGCCTGGCGATGGCGGTGGTGCTGACCGCGCTGGGGGCCTTCCTCTACATCCGGATGGGTACCGAGCTGACCCGCGCCGTCGACCTCGACCTGCGCGCACGGGCCGCGGCCACCGTCAGCGCGCTGGCCCAGCGCGAACGCGCACCGCTGGACGCGGGCCGCGGACTCATCGACCCCGACGAGTCGTTCGGCCAGATCCTCACGCCGCGCGGGGACGTCATCGAGACGACCCCGGCCGTCACGGCAGCGCCCATGCTGCCGCCGGACACCGTACGAACCGTCACTGAGCCGGTCTTCCTCAGCCGCCATGTCGTGGGCATCGACGACCCCGCCCGGCTGCTCGCCCTGCCCGTTCGCCTGCCGGGGACGGTCGCACAGCCCGCGGTCCTCGTCGTCGGCGCACCGCTCGGCGACCGCGCGGAGGCGCTGGACCGGCTGCTGCTCCTGCTGCTCATCGGCGGCCCGCTCGCCCTGGCGGCGTCCTCGTACGTGGGCTGGCTGCTCGCCGGCGCGGCCCTGCGACCGGTCGAGCGCATCCGCCGGGAGGCCGCCGCGATCTCCGAGGCCGAGCCCGACCGGCGCCTCACCGTCCCGCCGACCGGCGACGAACTGGCCCGACTCGCGGACACCCTCAACGCCATGCTCGCGCGCCTCCAGGAGGCGCTGGAACGCGAGCACCGCTTCGTCGACACCGCAGGACACGAACTGCGCACTCCGCTGACCCTGCTGCGGGCCCAGCTCGAACTGGCCACGTCCCGACCGCGCGACCGCGGCGAACTCGAAGCCGCCCTACGCTCCGCCGCCGCCGAGACCGACCGCCTCGTCGGACTCGCCGAGGATCTCCTTGTCCTCGCCCGTACGCGACAGGGCCGGCTCCCGCTGCGCCGCGAACCGGTGTCCCTGGCGCGGCTGCTCACCGACGCGGCCGAGGCGTTCCGCGCCCGCGCGAGCGCCGCCGGCTCCACGGTCACCGTGGCATGCGCGGGCAGCCGCGAAGCGACCGCCCACCTCGATCCGGTACGGCTGCGCCAAGTCCTGTACAACCTCCTCGACAACGCCCTGCGCCACTCCGGCCCCTCAGGGCCGGGCCGCATCACCCTCGGCGCCGAACACGTGGACGGCGTCGTGCACTTGTCCGTGCGTGACGAAGGTCAGGGCTTCCCCGCCGGCATGGTCGCCGGGCCGCCGCCGAACCCGGCTTCCGACGGGCTCGGCCTCGCCATCGTCGGGATGATCGCCGCGGCCCACGGCGGTCGGGTGAGCCTCGCCGACCACCCGTCGGGCGGGGCCCTCGTGACCGTAAGCCTGCCCACCGCGGCAGCGCAGCCCGACGGTGCCCAGCGCCTGAGGGCAGCGGTCGGCTCGCGGATCGGACCGGCCGAGGCAGCGGACGAGCATGGCGCACACCGCTGCGGCGAGGAGCGCGGCGACGGCATTGGGCCGGGCGAAGCGGTGTAGCACGCGGGCGCGGGGTGTGTCGTGCCGCCGCGTTCGTGGGGCTGCCTCGTGTCACCGGGGGGCGCTGCTCACGGTGACGCGGGGCAGGGCGGGTGCCGACGGCCCGCCGTCCGCACGACCCGGCTCGCGGCTGTCTTCTGCAGCAGTCCGTAGGCGAGCACCGGCAGGAGCAGGTGTGGTTTGTCGGGCAGCGTGGTGGTGATCAGGACTGCGCTCGCGCTGCTGTTGTTCATGCCGCAGGCGAGCGTCAGCGAGGAGGAGGCGGGACCGTCCAGATGCAGGAGCCGCGCGGCGGTCCGGCCCAACGTGAAGGACAGCAGGCAGACGAGCGCGGCCACGGCCAGCGCGGCGGCGAACAGGAGGGGGCGTGGGTGCGCGAGGAACGAGCCCAGGGCACCACTGGCGTTGACGTACGTCAGGACGAGCGATCCGGCCAGCGCCACGGGCACGATCACGCGCAGGGCCCGGCCCCGCCACGTCGTCGGCAGGGCGAGGCGGAGCAGGATGCCGACGGCACAGGGGAGGACCACGGTGACGAGGGCGAAGCCGCCGTTGGCCGCGCGGCCGGTCGTCGCGAGCGTGGCCGCGTAGCCGCCGTCGAGGAGTGGCACCAACGTGGTGATGACCAGCGGGATGGTGAGCGGGCTGAGGAGGGTGGAGGCGAGGACGAGTCCCACCATGGTGGGTTGGTCACCGGCACCCTTGCCGGTCCAGACGGTGGCTCCGGCGGCCACCGGCATCGCCACGATCAGGATCATCGAGGTGATCAGTCCGCTGCCGCCGTCGCTGTCCGGGGTGCGGTGCAGTCCGAACGCGACGACGGGGATGACCAGGAGCGGGATCACGAGGTGGAGGAGCATTCCGGCCAGCAGGGTGGTGGGTTTGCGGAGCAGGCGGCCCAGTTCGTGGACGGACACCTGGAGTCCCGCGGAGAAGAGCACCAGGGACAGCAGCAGCGGGGCGGTGCTCAGGGACAGGCCGGTCACGGTGCCGATCGGCACGGTGTGGTCCCGGCGCAGCCACAGGCCGGGGTCGGGCAGCAGGAGGGCGGCGATGTAACACAGCACGACAGCCCGGCCGAGCCGACGGCGCAGCCAGGCCGTCAGCGGGTCGGCAGGCGGTGGGGAGGCGGTCGTACGGTTCAAGGCGGCCTTCTTCCATGGCGGCGGAGGGGACGGGGCGGGGCGCCGCTATGCAGGAGCGATGATCACGAGTCGTCATGTCGCTCATGGTGCTCGGGTGAGGGGGAGAGGGCCGCCGATGACGCACGGCGGTCAGGATGCGTTCAGGTATCCCGTGACACGGGCGGGCGGGTACGGGACCTCTCAGACGCCCCCGCTGAATCCGTCAGCCGGCGGGCAGGTCGACCAGGAAACGCGCCCCGGGTGTGTGCCCGGGGTCGTGCGAGACCTCGCCGCCGACGGAGCGCGCCAGGCGCCGCGCGAGCGGCAGTCCCAGGCCCGCCCCGTCGTGCCCGTCGCCGAAGTCCGCGCGCCGGCCGGGCTGGAAGAGATCGTCGAGGAAGTCCTGCGGTACGCCGGGACCGTCGTCGGTGACGAAGATGCGGACGCCCCCGGGCAACTGCCTCGCGGACACGGTCACCGTGGAGTGGGCGTAGCGAACGGCGTTGGCCAGCAGCGGGCTGACGATGCGTGCGAGCAGAGCGGAGACGACGCCCGCCTCCATCTGCTGGTCCGGCACGTCGACGACGGTCTTCAGCTGTTCGCGTGCGGCGAGGTCCTCGACCAGCCGCCGCAGCACGGGAGCGACAGCGGTGGTACCGACGGCCGTGGTGGTGTCCCGGGCTCCGTCACGGGCGCCTTCGCGGGCGTCGTTCAACAGCGTGTCGCAGATGGTGCGCATGGACTGGGCGGCCTCCGCGATCACCTCGTGGGTGGCGTTCGTCTCGGCGGCCGAGCGGGGGCGGGCCCGCCACCAGTCGAGCTCGACGACGATCCGGGTGAGCGGGGTGCGCAGTTCGTGGGACAACTTCCCCGTCAGCTGCTGCTCGTGACGCAGCACCGTGCGGATGCGGTCCAGCAGTGCGTCCAACGAGGTGCCCAGGCGGGCCAGTTCGGCCGGCTGGTGCTCGGCGCCGAAACGCTGGTCGGAACCGACGGCGCTCCACTGGGTGGCCTGGTCGGTCATGGTGCGCACGGGGCGCAGCGCCCGGCCGACGGCCAGCCGCGTCAGCGCGTAGGTGCACACGAGCATGACGGCGTCCAGGATCAGCGAGCCCGACAGCAGGGTGCCGGCGGAGTTGCGGTAAGGGGCGAGATCCACGGCTGTGACGACGGTGGCGGTACTGCGAAGGCCGGACACGGGGCGGGAGCACAGGCGGACGAGGCGGCGGTTGTCTGTCCGCACCGTCGTGCAGACCTGCCCGGCCCGCGCGGCGAGCCGGTCAGCGGCCCGGGTGAGCGCACCGCCGACCGTGGCGGACGGTGGCTTCTCCAGCAACCGTGTCCCGGTGTAGATCCACACGTTCGCGTCGAGCAGGCTGTCGTTGGCGGTCTCCAGGACCCGCGCTCGGGGGCCGCTGGTGTCGACGGTGGTGGCGACGGCGGCGGCGCGGTTGCGCAGTTCGTCGTCGGCCTGGTGCTGGAGGTGCCGGTCCATCGCGGTGTTGAACACCACGGTCAGCACGGTCATCAGGAGCGCGGCGGTGGTCAGTGCCACGAGCGAGAGCCGACCACGCAGTGTGCGGGGCGCAAGAACGCGCGCGAGCCGCTTCACGACAGCCGGTGCCCGATCCCGCGTGTCGTGGTGAGGCCGAGACCACTGCCCGCCGCGCGCAGCTTGCGGCGCAGTCGGCTCAGATACTGGTCGAGCGTGTTGTCGCTGACCTGGGCGCCGTCCGGCCAGGCGGCCCTGACCAGGTCGCGGCGGGACACGAGGGCCCCGCCCGCGGCCATGAGCGTGGCCAGCAGACGGAACTCCGTGGGGGACAGGTCGATGTGGACGTCGCCGACGAGCGCGCAGTGCCGGGTCGCGTCCAGGACCAGATCTCCGACGGTGGCCACGGCCGCGGGCGCGGCCCGTTTGAGTGCGGCCCGCAGCCGGGCGACGAGTTCGGCGAGATGGAACGGCTTGGGCAGGTAGTCGTCGGCGCCGGCGGAGAACCCGGACAGCCGGTCGCTGAGGTGATGGCGGGCCGTCAGGAAGATGATCGGCGCGGCGAACCCGCCCGCGCGCAGCGCCTGGCAGACGTCCCGGCCGTCCGCGTCGGGCAGCCCGACATCCAGGACGACGGCCGCGATGTCGTCGGTGGTGGCCAGCCGCAGGGCGGTCGCACCGTCGGCGGCGGGCACGGGGTCGAAGTCCTCTTCGAGCAGGCCGCGGCGCAGCACGTCACGCAGGGCGTGATCGTCCTCTACGACCAGGATCTTGTGGCGCATGGCCCTCCGTTGGACTGTCCGGCGCACGGGGCGTGCCGGAGACGAACGATGCGGGCAGCCACCGGGTCATCGCGTACAGGCACACTCCGAGCCATCCGGTGGCGAACAGCCAGCCACCGATGACATCGGTGAACCAGTGCACGCCCAGATAGACCCGGGACAGGCCCACCAGCGCGCCCCAGCACCCGATGACGACCCGGAGCGGGGTGGCGCCGCGCGGGGCGCGCAGGGAGACGGCGACGATCAGCAACCCGGCAGTGAGGGCCGCTGTGGTGGTGTGTCCCGAGGGGAACGCCCACCCGCCCGCTGACGCCGCCCAGTCGGCACGGGCGGGACGCGGCCGCTGGACGGCTTCCATCACCCCGTAGCGCAGCGCCTGACCGGTGGCCAGACAGGCAAGGGCCAGAGCGGCGGCCCCCATCCGTCGCCGTGCGGTGCGTCCCGCGACCATGCCGGCCAGCACGGCGAGGACGTAGGGGACGGGACCGCTGCCGGTATCGGTCACCCCTCGGGCCAGAGCCACGGCGACGTCCGGCCGATGGCCGAGCGACCAGGTCAGGAAGCCCTCGTCCGACCACAAAGGGGCGCCGTCATGGCCGAGCACCACCATCGTGAGGACGCCGAACGCCACCCAGGCACCGAGACCGACCGTCCCGGCCAGGTCGGCGGCGTCGCGCCGATTCATGAGGGGCTCAGCAGCCGGTGCAGGCGGCCGGAACCGATCCACCGGGCCATCGACCGCGACCACCGTCGCAGCACGAGCATCGCCGTCAGTGCGACGAGTCCACCGACCAGCACGCCTGCCACGACGTCGTACGGACAGAGCGCGCCGACCCACACCCGCGAGGCCGCCATCGCCACGGCCGCGACGGCCCCCAGCCGAGGCGAGACGAGGAGCAGGGCTACGGCGGCAGCCGCGATCGCCGCGTGGTTGCTGGGGAAGGACCAGTCGCCGGGCGCCGGACACGTCTCCGGGGTCTTCACCCGAAGGCTCTGACACGGCCGGTCCTCGCGCACCGCCGGCTTCATCAGGGCATCCACGCCGTAGCCGACGACCGCGACCACCAGCATGGCCGGCGCCCTCACCGCGGCCGTATCTCCGAAGGCCTGCGTATGCCGGGCCAGACGCACCACGTGGGGATACGCAGTGCCGTCGACGGACGCCCCGTCGAAAGCCATGATCACCTGTGTTCTCCCTCGGGTCGGCCGTCCCGCCGCGCCCTGTAGACCTCGGCGGCCAGGGGGATCAGCGACACGAGAACGATCAACGCCACCAGCGGGAGCAGGTAACGGTCGACGTTGGGGATCGACGAGCCGAGCGCGTACCCCGCGAGGGTGACTCCGAGGCTCCACACGAGGCCGCCGACGATCTGCCACAGCGTGAACGTGCGCACCGGTACCTCCAGCGCGCCGGCCATCGGATTGAGTACGGTCCGCACCACCGGCACGAAACGGGCCAGCGTGATCGCCTTCGCGTGTCCGTACCGCTCCAGCAGTTCCTCGGCGCGTTTCGCTCCCTGGTGCAGACGCTGCGAGCGGCTGCGGGCCAGCAGTGCTCCACCCGCCTTCCGGCCGAGCAGGTAGCCGCACTGCGCCCCGGCCAGGGCGCCTGCCGCGGCCGCGACCAGGAGCGGTCCCAGTGACAGGTGCACGCTCGACTCCGCCGAGCCCGTGCACAGCAGACCGGCCGTGAAGAGCAGCGAGTCGCCTGGCAGGAAGAAGCCGACCAGCAGCCCTGTCTCGGCGAACAGCACCACCCCGACGCCCAGCACACCGAACGCAGCCAGCAGTGAATGAGCGTCCAGCACGTTCACGGCCAGCTGTGTTGCCGGGTGGATCGGTGTCATGGCGAGGGGGCCTTTCCGGCAGGTGACGTGGTGTCTGCGATGCGCCCGGCCGCGAGTACGTGGCTGGGCGGGGACCGCACTCGCCGAGCCTACATCTACAAGATGTAGTAGATGTTCGGGCGCGTGTGCGGTTCGCAGCCGGAGCATAACTCCTACAACTAGTAGGAGATGGCCGGGTAATCTGTGCGGACGATCGGTGAACGGAGGCATCCGGTGGAGGAGCGAGAGGACGGCGGCGCCCGCGGGGGGTCCGGCAGGCGAGCCCGCGGCGAACTGGAGAGCGCAGTCCTCGCCGCGCTCTGGGCCGCCGACGGTCCCCTGACCGCAGGCCAGGTGCGGGAGGCGCTGCCGGGCGACCTGGCGTACACGACCGTCCTGACCATCCTGTCCCGGCTGCACGACAAGGAGATGCTCGTCCGGCACCGCGAGGGCCGCGGGTACGCGTACGAGCCGGCCCGCGACGAGGCGTCGCACACCGCCCAGCGCATGCGGTCGCTGCTCGAGGGCGGTTCCGACCGCGAGGCGGTCCTGGCCCGCTTCGTCTCGGAACTGTCCGAGCAGGACGAGCAGGTGCTGCATCAGCTCCTGTCCGGGCACGATGCTCGCAGCGGAGACGATCGCTCTTGAGGCGTATGAGTCGCCTGCAGCAGCACAGGGCCGCGGGGAGTGACAGCCAGGACATGGTCCGCCCGATCACCCACCTGTGGGCGATGCGCACGCCGATGTGCTTGCCCCACAGTCATTTCCGCAGGTGGGGAACGTCGTACGCCTTGTCCGCGTGCAGCCGATGCGGCGTTTGGCGGCCCTCGACCGAAACGCTCGACTGGGACACCCCCGCCGAGCGTCTGACTAAGCTCCTGACAGCCGGCTGATCAGCAGTGTTGCAAGGACCCCTTGAATCCGCCCCCCCCGGCTGATCCCGCTGGTCCAAGCCGTCCCGCCGATCCGTGGCAAGTGCGGCCAGTCGTTGCGCTGTACCCGGCACGTATGCGCCGTCCGCGGCTACGACCACGACGTCTACCGCGACAGGGTGCGCCGGTTCCAGATCGTTGGGTCGGCGAGGGCCCGATCGCGCTACCGCACTGGTTCCGCCGCCTGCGCATCCGCTGGGAACGCCGCGATGACATCCGCCAAGCCTTCATCACCCTCAGCGGCACCGTGGTCCGCTGACGACGACTCAAGACCTGATCCTGATCGAGTCGTTAGGACGTCACGACCTGACAACCATGTCATATCCTCAACCATGCTCGATGACCCTCACGATTTGCTGTCACTGCGTCAACGCGCCACCACCCACCCGGATTGGACCGTGCGGCGGGCGGCGATGGAGGCGATCGTGGCGGGTTGGGCCCAGGACCCTGACACGCTGCCGTGGCTGCGTGAACGCGCTGCTGACGACCACTGGGGCGTGCGGCGGGCGGCGATGGCCGCGATCGCGGGCGGTTGGGCCGATGACCCCGGCACGTTGCCGCTCCTGCGCGAACATGCCGCCACCGATTCCAGCGGGGCATCGCGCGAGGCGGCCGTGGAGGCGATCGTGGCCGGCTGGGCCGACCACCCCGGCACGCTGCCGCTCCTGCGCGAACGCGCCACCATCGACGATGATGACGACGTGCGGCGGACCGCGGTGAAGGCGATCGCGGCCGGCTGGGCCGATGACCCCGGCACGCTGCCGCTCCTGCGCGAACGCGCCACGACCGACAAGGACATCCTCCCGCGCTTGGTTGCGGTGTTGGCGGTCGTGGCGGGTTGGGCCGATGACCCCGGCACGCTGCCGTGGCTGCGCGAGCGTGCCGCCAGCGATGAGAGCGAGAGCGTGCGTGAGGAGGCGGTGTTGGCGGTCGTGGCGGGTTGGGCCGATGACCCCGACACGCTGCCGTGGCTGCGCGAGCGTGCCGCCATCGACGAGAGCGGGAGCGTGCGGGAGGTGGCGGTGAAGGCGGTCGTGGCCGGTTGGGCCGATGACCCAGGCACGCTGCCGCTCCTGCGTGAACGCGCCACCGTCGACGACGATGAAGACGTGCGGCAAGCCGCCGTACTGGCCGTCGGGGCCGTCGGGGCCATCGGGGCCGACGACCCCGACGATCTGCCGTGGGTACTGCGCGAACGCGCGACCACCGACCCTGACCGGGACGTGCGGGAGGAAGCGGTGCGGGCGATCGCGGCCGGCTGGGCCGACCACCCAGGCACGCTGCCGCTCCTGCGCGAACGCGCCACCATCGACCACCATGCCGTGCGGGAGGCGGCGGTGTTGGCGGTCGTGGCGGGTTGGGCCGATGACCCGGGCACGCTGCCGTTGCTGCGCGAACGCGCCACCACCGACGACTACCATGCCGTGCGGCGGGCGGCGGTGTTGGCGGTCGCGGACGGTTGGGCCGATGACCCCGGCACGCCGCCGTTGCTGCGCGAACGCGCCACTGTCGACCCCCACCATGGCGTGCGGCGGGCCGCCGTGTGGGCCGTCGCGGCCGGGACCCAGGACCCTCAGACCCTGGCGTTGCTGCGCGAACGCGCCACCACCGACCCAGAAGGAATCGTGCGGGAAGCGGCGGTGCGGGTCATCGCGGACGGTTGGGCCGATGACCCGGGCACGCTGCCGCTGCTGCGCCAACACGCCACCAATGACCCCAGCTCGGGCGTGCGGGAGGCGGCGCTGTCGGCGATTGTGACCGGTTGGGCCGATGACCCGGGCACGCTGCCGTTGCTGCGCGAACACGCCACCGCCGACGACGACGAATACGTGCGACGGTCCGCCATGCTGGCCGTCGCGGCCGGTTGGGCCGATGACCCCGACACCCTGCCCCTGCTGTGCGAACGCGTCGCCATCGACCCGGCCAGGGACGTGCGGCGGGCGGCGGTGAAGGCGATTGGGGCCGGTTGGGTCCAGGTCCCCGGCACGCTGGCGTTGCTGCGCGAACGCGCCACCACCGACCCCGACAGACACGTGCGGGAGGACGCGGTGCGGGCGATCGGGGCCGGTTGGGCCGGCGACCCCGGCACGCTGCCGTGGCTCCGCGAGCGCGCCACCGACGACGAGTGGGGCGTGCGGGAGGTGGCGGTGCGGGCGATCGGGGCCGGTTGGGCCGATGACTCCGGCACTCTGCCGTTTCTACAGGAACGCGCCACCAGCGACGACGACGAAAGACGTGCGGGAGGCCGCAGTGCAGGCGATCGTGGCCGGTTGGGCCGATGACCCGGGCACGCTGCCGTTGCTGCGCGAACGCGCCACCAGCGTCCCCGACCCGGATATGCGGGAGGCCGCGATGCGGGCGATCGCGGCCGGCTGGGCCGATGACCCGGGCACGCTGCCGTTGCTACGGGAACGCGCCACCACCGACCCTCACTGGACCGCGCTGTGGGCGGCTGTGCAGGTGATCGCGGCTGGCTGGGCCGATGATCCCGACACCCTGCTGTGGCTACGCGAGTGCGCCACCACCGACGACGCCGGGGCCGTGCGAGAGGCCGCGGTGCGGGCGATCGCGGCTGGCTGGGCCGATGACCCCGACACCCTGCCGTTGCTGCGCGAACGCGCCACCACCGACGACGAGTGGAGCGTGCGGGAGGCGGCCGTGCGCGCGATCGGGGCCGGTTGGGCCGATGACCCCGGCACCCTGCCGTTGCTGCGCGAGCGCGCCATCACCGACTCCCACGAAGACGTAAGGAAGTCCGCTGTAAAGGCGATGGCAGCCGACTAGCCGGACTCCGTCAGGTTGCTCTGGCTCTTGAGTTTGGGCTGGCGGTGGACGTTCTGGGCAGGGGGCAACGCATGGGCGGCGAGGTGCCGGCGGGCAGGCTGGACAGCCAGTAGTCGGCGGGTTGTTGGGCGTCCTTGGGCCGTCCGACCAGCAGGGTCACCTCGGGCAGGACGCCATCCCAGTGGCCGTGTTCGGCGATGGCGGCGGCCCGACCCAGACGGCGGGCCCGGACCCCAGCAGGCCGCCCCCGCAGCGCCAGAAAGCGCGAGCGCGTCGGCCCCACGGGAACCTTCCCGCCAGGTGACCTCGGCGAACGCCTGCCGTCCGTGGCCGACCACCGGCGCGGCCGCCGTGAAGCAGGCCCCCCTCCTCGTCCGGGCGCGGCCGCAGCGCGCCCGGCGGCCGGAGGGCATGGAGCTGGTCGTGGTCGGCGTCGTCGTCCTGATGGCCTGCGCGGTGCCCGGGTCACCGGGCCGGGTCGTCGTCTCCCGAGGAATCCTGCGCTCTCTCACCGACCGCGAGCGCGAGGCCCCCCTCGCGCACGAGCGGGGTCACCTGCGCTGCCGCGATCACCTCTTCCGGATCCCGTGGCGGCTCACGGCGGCCTTGAACCCGCTGCTGCGGCCGCTGGGCGTCGCGGGCGGCTTCGTCCTGGAACGCTGGGCCGACGAGGAGGCCGCGCAGCGCGTCGGTGACCGCAAGGTCGTCGCGCAGGCCGTCGGGCGCGCCGCGTCGGCATCGGCCGGTGCCTCATCGGCGTACGCGGCCACGGCGAGCGCACCGTCGGCCGGAGAACACCGGCACGAGCCCGACTTCTGCTTCGGGGACCAGGATCGCCGGGAACTGCAGGAGCACCGCCCCCAACGAGGCGGCCGGAACCTGTCGGCTACGCGTGTTCTGTGCGAGCGGTCCGCTTGGCGGCTCGGCGGAGCCGCCAGTGTCGGAGGCTCGACGAGAGGTTCGTTGATCAGGCGGCTCCGGTGGCCTCGTACTGCCGCAGCACGTCCGACATCGTGGGCACCGGCTTCGCCATCGGCCGCGAGCCCTGCGCCAACCGGCTCCCCGACCACCTGGACGCCGAAGCACAGGCAGGCACCCTCGAATTCCGACATGCTGCCAGTAGCACCGGCCGCATGCCGTTGACCAGCACTCCCGCCACGCCACTCAGGTTGTGTTCAGGCTCGGTAGAGCCTTGGACAACTTCCGTCCCGGAAGGGCCAAAACAATCGCAAAGGGGTCTGGGGCGACGGCTGTTGACCGTGTCATCGTGCCCGGCATGACGACAGATCACCTCACGCACGACCGACCCATGCGCCCCATGCGACACGCGGCGAGCAAGGTGCCGGAGGTGACCTTCTACTTCTGGATCATCAAGGTTCTGACGACCGGCATGGGGGAGACCGCCTCGGACTTCCTTGCCCATCTGCTCGGCCCCATCCCCGCTGTCGGCCTCGGAGGCCTCGCCCTGGTGGCCGCTCTGGCCGTGCAGTTCACGGTCCGGCGCTACGTCGCCTGGATCTACTGGACGGCGATCGTCATGGTCAGCGTGTTCGGCACGATGGCCGCCGATGTCCTGCACGTCGGCCTGGGCGTGCCGTACACGCTCTCGACGCCGTTCTTCATGGTCGCGCTGACCGCGGTCTTCCTGCTCTGGTACCGCAGCGAGGGCACCCTGTCGATCCACAGCATCCACACGCGGCGGCGCGAGACGTTCTACTGGGCGGCCGTGCTGGCCACGTTCGCGCTGGGCACCGCCGCGGGCGACCTCACCGCCACGATCGGGCTGGGCTACCTGGGGTCGGCCGTCCTGTACGCCGCCGCGATCGCCGTCCCGGCTGTCGCCCATCGCTGGGGGAGCCTGAACGCGGTGGCCGCGTTCTGGGCGGCATACGTCATCACCCGCCCGCTCGGCGCCTCCGTGGCGGACTGGATGGCCGTCGGCCAGAAACGGGGAGGGCTCGACCTGGGGCTGGGGCCGGTCACGCTGGCCTGGACGGTGGCGATCCTCGGGTTGGTGGGCTACCTGGCCGTGTCCCGCAAGGACGTGCAGCCCGGCGCGATGCCGTGATGCGCACCCCGGCGACCGGTGCGTCGTGGACGCCTGGATGAGCGGTGCGACTCGGGCGGGGCGACACCGCGGCCGGCCAGGTAGTACCGCGGTACGACGTGCACCAACCCGTTCAGCCCCCCGGTACCACGGAATCGGGCAGATCCGCTCTTAGCGTTGCCGGTGAGGCGTCGGAGGTGAGGGACGCCGTAGGCCGACAGGAGAGCGCATGATCGACTCACGGCAGTTGACCAAGAGGTACGGCGAGAAGACGGCTGTCGACGGGCTGGACTTCGTCGTGAAGCCGGGAACGGTGACCGGGTTTCTGGGGCCCAACGGCGCGGGGAAGTCCACGACGATGCGCATGATCGTCGGCCTCGACGCGCCGACGAGCGGCTCCGTCACCGTCAACGGACAGCACTACGCCCGCCACCAGGCACCGCTCCAGGAGGTCGGCGCCCTGCTGGAGGCGAAGTCGATCCATCCGGGCCGCTCGGCGTACAACCACCTCAGGGCCCTCGCGCTGACCCACGGCATTCCGGGCCGCCGGGTCGACGAGGTCATCGATCTCGCCGGCCTGGGCAGTGTGGCGAAGAAGCGGGCCGGCGCCTTCTCCCTCGGGATGGGCCAGCGGCTGGGCATCGCGGCCGCGCTGCTGGGCGATCCGCAGACGGTGATGCTGGACGAGCCGGTCAACGGGCTGGACCCGGAGGGCGTGCTCTGGATCCGCAACCTGCTCAAGGCGCTCGCCGACGAGGGCCGCACGGTGTTCGTGTCCTCGCATCTGATGAGCGAGATGGCCCTGGTGGCGGACCATCTGATCATCGTGGGGCGAGGGCGATTGCTGGCCGACACGACCGTGGGGGAGCTGATCCGCGAGGCGGGCGGCGACACGGTGAACGTCGTGACGCAGGACCCGGCACGCCTCCGGGACGTGCTGGCGGGTCCGGGCGTCGACGTCACGGGGCACGTCGGCTCCGAGGAACTGCAGGTGACCGGGCTGAGTGCCCGCCAGATCGGGCTGAAGGCGGCCGAACACGGGATCGCGCTGTTCGGGCTGAGCGCGCGGACGGTGTCGCTGGAGGAGGCCTTCATGGACCTGACCAGGGAGGCCGTGGAGTACCACGGTTCCACGACCGGCATCGAGACCCTCGGGAGGCCGGCATGAGCACCCTCACCGCGACCGCCGAAGAACCCCGCACCACCCCTGCCCGGCCCGCCTACCGGGTCACCGGACGGCGTGTGCTGGCCTCGGAGTGGGCCAAACTGTGGTCCCTGCGCTCGACCTGGATCACCCTGGGCCTCGGCTTGCTGTTCCTGGTGGCCTTCGGGTTGATCGCCGCGAGCCGGTACAAGTCGGGGATCGACTCCGGCCACATCGACCACGACTTCGCCGATTCGACGGCCGTGAGCCTGTCCCTGTTCGGCACCAACTTCGCCCAGCTGGCCCTCGGCGTGCTCGGTGTGCTGGTCATGGCGGGGGAGTACTCCACCGGCATGATCCGCTCGACGCTCGCGGCCGTGCCCCGCCGACTGCCGGTCCTGTGGTCCAAGGCGGTCGTGTTCGGGCTGGTCGCGCTGGTGGTGGGGACGCTGGGCGCGTTCGTCGCCTTCCTGCTGGGCAGCGGGATCGTCTCGGGCACCCCCGCGGCCATGGGCCTGACGGATGCGGGTGTCCTGCGGAGCCTTCTGGGTGCCGGGCTGTATCTCGGCCTGGTCGGGGTGATCGCCACCGCGCTGGGCGGGCTGCTGCGGTCGGTGGCCGGTGGGATCTCGGTGCTGGTGGCCACCCTGATGCTGATCCCGGGCCTGATCTCCCTGCTGCCGAGTTCCTGGCAGGACGACATCAGCCCCTACCTGCCGTCCAACGCGGGCCAGGCGATGTTCGCCCTCACGCACGACTCGACGACGCTGTCGCCGGGCGCCGGTCTGCTGGTCTTCCTCTGCTGGACGGCCCTGGCACTGGGCGGCGCGGCGTACCGGCTCGCGCGCCGCGACGTCTGACGGCCGCACCATGGACGAGTGACATCCGTGACCACCGATGAGCTCAACGGCATGGGACCGCTGGTCGCCCTGATCTCCAGGAGCGGCCAGCGGTTGCGGCGCGCCGATCGTGTACGTCCGTGGGTGCTGGACGGCGCGGTCGTCGTCCTCGTCTTCCTGATGTTCTGCCTGCCCGACCTGATCCACAGCGGCGTTGACGACGGTGACGGCCCGCGCCGGTTCCGCCTTGCCTTCACCCAGCTGCCCCTCGCGGGAATGCTGGTCGTGCAGGCCGGGCTGGTACTGCCCCTGTTGTGGCGGCGGCGCAGGCCGGCCGTGGCCTTCGGGGTGATCGCCGCGGTCTTCGTCCTCCAGTGGAGTCTGGGCGCGGCCCTGCGTGCGGACGTCGCTCTCTTCGTCGCCCTCTACAGCCTGGCCCTGCACGGGCGGCTACGGCAGCTGCCATGGGCCTGCGCGGTCCTGGCGGGAGCCATGGTCCTGGTCGCGGTCCGCGTGTCCTCGGCCGTGTCCGTCTGGGACGCACTGTTCTTCCTGCTCAGCACAGCGACCGCGGCCCTCACTCTCGGCCTGATGATCCGCATCCGGCGGGCCCAGCTCGCCGGACTGCGGGAGCGGGCCGCCCGGCTGGAGATCGAGCGCGACCAGCGCAGCAGGCTGGCCACGGCCACCGAACGCACCCGCGTCGCCCGCGAGATGCACGACATCGTCGGCCACAACCTGTCCGTCATCATCACGCTCGCCGACGCAGGCGCCTACGCCGGCGACATCGCACCCGAGCGGAGCAAGGAAGCCCTCCAGCTCATCGGCGACACCGGCCGCCAGGCCCTCGGCGAGCTGCGGCGCGTTCTCGGCGTACTGCGTGAGCCGGCGGGCTCCACGCCGACCGGGCCCGAACTCAGCCCGCAGCCGGGCATCGCGGACATCGACGCCCTGTGCGCCACGGTGCGCGCGGCCGGACTGGAGGTCGTCTACCGGACCTCCGGCGGCGTGGACTCCCTGGACGGCGGGGTGCAGCTGACGGCGTACCGCATCGTCCAGGAGGCCCTCACCAACACCCTGAAGCACGCCGACGCCGACACGCGGGTGCATCTGGCGATCGTGGCGGAGGGGACCCGGCTGACCATCCGGGTCCAGGACACCGGTCCGGGGGCACCGCCCGGCCCGTACGAGGAAGGACACGGCCTGGTGGGCATGCGGGAGAGAGCGGCGCTGTACGGCGGGACCGTCAGCGCGGGGCCGGCGGGCGGCGGAGGCTGGAGCGTCGAGGCCGTCCTGGACCTCACCGACCCGATGCCCCAGGGAGGTGTCCGGTGACCACCGTGCTCGTCGTGGACGACCAGCCGCTGCAACGCTACGGCTTCCGCATCCTGCTGGACTCCGCACCCGAGACCGAGGTCGTGGGGGAGGCCGGCCACGGCGCGGAGGCCGTCCGCAAGACGGCCGAACTGCGGCCGGACGTCGTCCTGATGGACATTCGCATGCCCGGCATGGACGGCATCGAGGCCACCCGCCGCATCGTCGCGTCGGGCGAGCGGTCACGCGTCCTCGTGCTCACCACCTTCGACGTCGACGAGTACGTGCACGCCGCTCTGCGCGCCGGGGCCAGCGGCTTCCTCCTCAAGGACGCGCGTCCCGAGGAACTCCTCGCGGGTATCCGGGCCGTCGCCCTGGGCGACGCGGTGATCGCGCCCGCCCTGACCCGGCGCATCCTGGACGAGTTCGCACGCTACGTCCCCGCTCACCGCGCACAGGCTCCCGAGGACCCGAGGCTGAGTTCCCTCACCGAGCGCGAACGCGAGATCCTCGTCGCCGTCGGCAAGGGCTGGACCAACGGCGAGATCGCCTCCCGCTTCCACCTGTCCGAGTCCACGGTCAAGACCCACGTGGGCCGCGTCCTGGCCAAGATAGGGGCCCGCGACCGCATCCAGGCCGTGATCCTCACGTACGACCTCGGCCTGACCCGTCCCACCGTGGACTGAGCCGACGAGCGGCAGCAGAATCGGGCGCGAGCGGGATCTGCAGCGGGACTACGCGTGGGGCAACGTGCACTAGTCCTGCTGCGGCAACCCCCTCGAAGCCCGAGCCCTCCTCGACACCGTGATGCAGGCCCTGTCACCCCGAAGTGCCCGCGAACTTCGCAAGGTTGTCGGCCGGTCAGACGCCCTCTAGCCGCTCCACGCCGCCTAGTTCGGCACGCTCAACCGTGGTTGTCGGCCTCCCCCGGCGCGTTCTGCACGGTGAGCAGCCGGACTTGGGACCCGTCGCCGACGGCGCGCCAGCGGTGGGAGGTGCCGCCCGGGTAGGAGACGCTGTCGCCGGGGCCGAGCCGGTGCAGGCTGGACGCTCCGTCCGTCTGGAGTTCGATCTCGATCTCGCCGGCGATGACGTAGACGAACTCGTCACCAGGGTGGTCGTAGAAGTCGGCGAACACCTCCCCGACCCCGGTGTACTCCACGGGATGGAAGGAATAGGCGGGCGTGCCGAGCATCCGCGCGGTGCCCCCGGTGTTGCTCACCGGCAGCCCCGTGCCCGCGCGCACCAGGTGAACCCTGTCGGCCGCGTCGCCGGTGTGCGGGACCGCCGCCGTGGCCATGAGCGCCTGCTGGGTGGTGCCGAGGGCGCGGGCGATCCGGTGCAGGGAGGGCATGCTGGGCCGGGTCAGCCCGCGCTCCAACTGACTGAGGAACGGGTGGGAGAGGGCGGCGCGCTCGGCGAGCTGGACGAGGGTCAGGCCGCGTTCCTTGCGCAGTTTCCGGATCGCACCGCCGAGTTCGGCGCGCAGCAGCGCGTCCGTGTCCTCGGCGGTGGGAGGCGTGGTGTTGGCGGTTCGGGCCGGCATGGCAGGAATCCTAAACGCTGGAGTCGGGTGCGCCGCCGGGGTGAAAGGGGCGCCGGCCGAGGGTTTTACGCCGGTGAAACACGAGGGTCCTACGCTAAATGTTGATGGTATGAACATTCCTCGCTTCCAGGGAGCCCTCATGGCCGCGGCCATACCCGACCGTTCCGTCGTCTCCCCGCCCGACTCCGCCTTCCTCGACGCCATGGCGGCCCTGGCCGGAGGCGTCTGTGTCATCACCGCGCTGACCAGGGAGGGAAGTCCGGTCGGCTTCACGAGCACCGCCGTCATGAGTGTGAGCCGGCAACCACAGCTGCTCGCCATCGGTGTCGGCACCGGCGTCCGTTCACTGCCCGCGTTGCTCGACGGCCGCAGGTTCGCCCTGAACATCCTGCATTCCGGCGGCGAGCACGTCTCCCGGCGCTTCGCCGACCGCACCGTGGACCGGTTCGCGGGCCTCGAGTGGTCGGCCGAGGAGGGGAGCGGGCTGCCGATGCTGCTCGCGCACAGCTCGTACACGGTGCTCTGCAGCGTCGTACGCGACCTCCGGGCCGGCGACCACCATCTGCTCGTCGCGGCCGTCGACGACGTGGTCACCGGGACGGTTGTCACCGGCACGGGCGGACCGACCGCGCTCGTGCACCACGACCGCCGGTACCACGCGCTCGGTGCCGCGTGAGCCGCCCCGGCTGGTTCCAGGTGGCCGAGACGGGCCCGGGAGCCTTCGTCATCGCCGAGCCCGGCCACGTCAACAGCTACCTGGTGCTCGGCGACGAGCTGGCCCTCCTCTACGACACGGGCATGGGCATCGCCGACATCGGCGAGCAGGTCCGGCGGCTGACCCGGCTGCCGCTCCTCGTCGTCAACTCCCACCACCACTTCGACCACCGCGGCGGCAACGCCTCCCTGGCCGCCCAGGCCGAGGACATCGCCGTACACGCCGACGGAGCCGCGCTGCACACGGCGCCGGCCCCGCACGAGTGGCTTGAGGCGTACGCCCACATCGCGCACGACCTGCGCAAGCGGTACGAGGAGTTCCACGCCGTGGACACCGGCGGGTTCTTCCTGACCGACTCCCGCGTCGAGGTGCGGCCGGTCCCCGACCTGGCCGACTGGCGGATCGAGGCCGTACGACCCACCCGGCTGCTGCGAGAAGGGGACGTACTGGACCTGGGCGGCCGGAGCCTGGAGGTCCTGCATACCCCTGGGCACTCGCCGGACGGCATCTGTCTGTGGGAGCCGGACACCGGGCTGCTGCTGGCCGGGGACACCCTCATCAGTGGAACCTTCTTCGCCCACGTGCCCGGCGCCGACGTGAACGCCTTCGCGGGCTCCACGCGCCGTCTCGCCGAACTGCCCGTCACCACCGCGCTGCTCGGCCACAACCTGCGCCACCGGGAGTCGGCGGACTTCGTCGGCCGGGTCGCCGACGCCTTCGCGTCCGTACGGGACGGCCGGACCCTCCCGTACGCTGCGACCGACATGTTCGGCGCCGCCGTACGACGGCATGACTTCGACGGGTTCGCGGTGCTCACCGCGCCGCACGGAACGGACCACTGACATGCCACCACTGCTGTTGCGCGGCGCCCGGCTGCCCGCGGGTGGCGTCCGTGACGTCCTGCTCGACCCTGAGAGCGGGCTCGTCGCCCGGGTGGCGCCGGCCGGTCTGATGTCGTCCGTTCCGCACGAGCTCGACCTGACCGGTTACCTGCTCATGACCGCGGCCGCCGAACCGCACGCCCATCTGGACAAGGCCCTGACCTGGGACCGCGTGGGCGCACCGGTCGGGGACCTGCTCGGCGCCGTCGAGGTTTGGCGCGCCTACACCGTGCACGTCACCGAGGAGGACGTCTTCCGGCGGGCCGCGAAGACGGTCGACGATCTGTGCGCGAACGGCGTGACGGCGGTGAGGTCCCATGTGGACCTCCTGACCGCGGGCGGCGATCCGCTGCGTGGGCTGCGGGCCCTGCTCCGGCTGCGCAAGCAACTGAGGGGACGCGTACGGCTGCAGATCGCCGTGCTCCACGTCGACGCTCCGGAGGAGTTGCTGCACGAGGCCCTCGACCTTGGCGCGGACCTGCTGGGCGACTGCCCGCACCTGTCCGCCGACCCCGCCGCGTCCCTGGCGCGCACCCTGCGCATCGCCGCCGAACACCACGTCGGCGTCGACCTGCACGCCGACGAGACCCTCGACCCGGGCGCGGGCGACCTGCGCCTGCTCGCTCGCAGCGTGCGTGAGCGCGGCCTGGCAGCCGGTGTCACCGCGAGCCACTGCGTGAGTCTCGGCATGGTGGAACCGGACGAGGCGATGCGCACGGCCAAGGACGTCGCGGCGGCGGGGATCGGCGTGGTCGCCCTGCCGCTGACGAACCTCTACCTCCAGGGCCGCGGCCACCCGTCCGGTACACCGCGCGGGCTGACCGCCGTCCGGGCGCTGCTGGACGCGGGCGTCCAGGTCGCGGCCGGGGGCGACAACATCCGGGACCCCTTCAACCCCGTGGGCCGAGCCGACCCCCTGGAAACCGCGTCCCTGCTGGTCACGGCCGGTCACCTCACACCGGACGAGGCGCTGCACGCGGTCACGGCGGGGGCCCGCTCGGTACTCGGGCTGCCCGCGGCGGGGCCGTACGAGGGAGCCGTAGCCGATCTTCTCGCGGTGCGGGCGGACTCCGTGTCGGAGGCCCTCGGCGCGGCCGGCCCCGACCGGCTCGTCTTCGCCGGCGGACGCCTGGTCAGCCGCACGTCGGTGCGTCGAGAGTTCTTCTGACCCGGTCCCGTCGAGGAGCGACCCGGATCCCGAGGCGAACAGATACGGCCAGGACACTGGCTGGAAACAATCAATGTTCATGCTATCAACATTCCTGACTGTGGCACTGAAGGGAGCTGATGTGCCGACCACCGCCGAGAAGACGCTCGACGCGACGCTGCGATTCGAGGGCGTCGACAAGCACTTCACCAACGGGACCACCGCCCTCACCGGCGTCGAACTGCGCGTCGAGCCCGGCGAGTTCGTCGCCGTCGTCGGCCCCTCGGGCTGCGGCAAGTCCACCCTGCTCCGCCTCGCCTCCGGTCTGGACGCCGCCACCGCAGGCACGGTCCACGCCCCCGTCGACTCCGTCGGCTACGTCTTCCAGGACCCGACCCTGCTGCCCTGGCGCACGGTCCTGGCCAACGTCGAACTCCCCGCCGAACTCGCAGGGACGGCGAAGGCCGAACGCCGTGAACGAGCCCTGGAAGCCCTGCGGCTGGTCGGGCTGGAGGGCTTCGAGAAGCAGTTGCCCAGGCAGTTGTCCGGCGGCATGCGGATGCGCGTGTCCCTGGCCCGCGCCCTGATGACCCGGCCCTCCCTCTTCCTCCTCGACGAACCCTTCGGCGCCCTCGACGAGATGACCCGCCTGCGCATGCAGGAGGAACTCCAGCGCATCTACGCCGAGACCGGCTTCGCCGCCCTGTTCATCACCCACTCGGTGACCGAGGCCGTCTTCCTCGCGAGCCGGGTCGTGGTGATGTCGGCGCGGCCCGGCCGAGTCACCGCCTCCTTCGACGTCCCCTTCCCTCATCCCCGTCCGGCCGAGCTGCGCTACGACCCCGAGTTCGGCCGGATCGCCGGCGAGGTCTCGGCGGCTCTGCGAGGAGGATCCCAGTGAGCGCCGACATCACAGCCCGTGCCGACGTGGCCGTTCCCGCGGCGAACCCGCCGAAGACCGAGCCGACGACGACCGCACGGCGCCGCCGCCTGAGGCCCGCCGCACTGCTCACCCCGCTGGGATCCCTGGGTGCGGCCATCGGCATCTGGTACGCCGTGACCTATCTGCTGCTCAGCCCCGCCCGGCGCTTCCTCGTCCCGCCGCCCGACCAGGTCCTCACCGTCTCGTTCCTCGACTGGACCCATCTGCGGCCGATGCTCCAGGCGTTGTGGCTCACCGCCCAGGTCGCGCTCGTCGGCCTGCTCATCGCCTCCGCGCTGGGCGTGACGGTGGCGGTGCTGATGAGCAGGGCGCGCTGGCTGGAACGCTCGCTGTATCCGTACGCGGTGATCCTGCAGACCGTGCCGATCCTCGCGATCGTGCCGCTGATCGGCCTCTGGTTCGGCTTCGGCTTCACGAGCCGGGTGGTCGTCTGCGTCCTGATCGCCCTCTTCCCGATGATCGCCAACACCCTGTTCGGCATCCAGTCCGTCGACCGCACCCACCACGACCTGTTCACCCTCCAGCGCGCCGGCCGCTGGTCGCGCCTGCGCAAGCTGGAACTGCCGGCCGCGCTCCCGTCGATCTTCACCGGTCTGCGCACCTCCTCCGGCCTGTCCGTCATCGGCGCGATCGTCGGGGACATGTTCTTCAAGCAGGGCGAGCCCGGCATCGGCACCCTGCTCGACGTCTACCGCTCCCGGCTCCAGTCCGAGGACCTGTTCGCCGCGATCATCCTCGCCTCGCTGTTCGGCGTGGCGGTCTTCGCCCTCTTCACCCTCGTCGCCCGGCTCGCCGTCGGCTCCTGGCACGCCTCGGCCGACCGGCCGTAAACCCCCTCCTTCCTTCCCTCGCCCCGTCCCTCAGGGAGCTCAGCCATGCCCACATCCACCAGACGCGTCGCCGTCGCGGGCGTTTCCTCCGCAATCATCCTGGTATCCGCAACCGCCTGCGGCGGCGGTTCCACGGCCGCGACCGGCTCCGCCGACAAACTCCAGGCCGCCCCCGCCGCGCAGCGCCTGGCCGGCGTCTGCCCCAAGACGGTCGTCGTCCAGGTCGACTGGGAGCCGGAGGCCGAACACGGCCCGCTCTACCACCTCGTCGGCCCCGGCTACACCGTCGACAGCGACAAGAAGCGGGTCACCGGACCGCTGGTCATCGGAGGCAAGGACACCGGCGTCGACATCCAGATCCGGGCCGGCGGCTCCGCCATCGGCTACCAGAGCGTCCCCTCGCAGATGTACGTCGACAAGAGCATCACCCTCGGCACGGTCACCACCGACGTGGCCATCTCGGCGTCCGTCAAGCAGCCGGTCACGGCCGTCGCGGCACTGATGAAGAAGAGCCCGCAGGTCCTGATGTGGGACCCGGCCACCCACCCCGACTGGAAGACGATCGCCGACATCGGCAAGTCGAACGAAAAGGTCGTCTACGTCAACGGCAGCACCTACGCCGCGCTGCTGGTCTCCAAGGGCCTGGTCAAGAAGAGCCAGCTGGACGGGAGTTACGACGGCGCACCCGCCCGGTTCGTCGCCAGCCCCGGCATCGCGCAGCAGGGTTTCGCCACCGCAGAGCCGTACATCTACCAGCACGAGGTGGCGGCCTGGAAGAAGCCGATCAAGTACCAGCTGCTCTCCGACGTCGGCTTCAACGTCTACCCCGAGTCCCTGTCCGTCCGCAGCGGCGAACTGACCTCGCTCAGCCCTTGTCTGAAGAAACTCGTCCCCGTCCTCCAGCAGTCTGCGGCCGATTTCGCGGCCAAGCCCTCGGCGACCGTCAAGCTCATCAGTGACCTGGTCCAGCAGTACAACACCGGCTGGGTCTACTCCGAGGGCACCGGCACCTTCGCCGCGAAGCAGATGGTCAAGCTCGGCATCCTCGGCAACGAGGCCGACGGCAGCCTCGGCAGCTTCGACATGAAGCGCGTCGCCTCCGCCCTGAAGACCTTCAAGCCACTCGTCGAGCAGAGCGGCGCCAAGGTCAAGCCGGGCCTGACGGCCCGCGATCTGGCGACCGACGAGTTCATCGACCCCTCGATCGGACTGAAGTGATGACGACCGCGAACCTGACCGCACTCACCGAACTCGTCGCCGACGAAGGCGCGGCAGCCGCTTCGGATCCGACGCAGCGTCAAGCCACGCCCGGTATCGAGGAGTTCTGCGCCGAGGCCGCCGAACTCCTCGGCGCCGACGGGGTGATCCGCGACCCGGCCGCGCGCGAGAAGGCCTCCTGCGACTGGGCCCACATGTCGCCCATCCTGTCGGCCAGACTCCCCGCGGGCCACGCCGAGGTCGTCCTGCGCCCCACCGCGCACGAGCAGATCCCCGGCCTCCTCGCCCTGGCCCACCGCCACCGCATTCCCCTCACCCCTCGCGGCAAGGGCACCGGCAACTACGGTCAGGCGATTCCGCTGTCCGACGGCGCCGTGCTCGACCTCACCGGCTGCGGCCGGATCCTGGACGCGGGCGACGGCTGGATCCGGGCCGAGGCCGGGGCGAAGATGTCCGACCTGGAGGCCCACGCCCGCACGCTCGGCCAGGAGTTGTGGATGTTCCCCTCCACCTTCGGCACCACGCTCGGCGGCTTCCTCTCCGGCGGCAGCGGCGGCACCGGCTCCCTGGTGCACAAGACCAACAGCGACGGTTTCGTCACCGAGTTGACCGTCGCGCCCTGCACGGCCGACGCCACCCCCTTCACGGTCCGGGACGCGGACACCCTGCCCTACATCCACGCCTACGGCACCACCGGCATCCTCACCACCGCCACCGTGCGCCTTCAACCGGCCCGCACCTGGACGGGGTTGTTCGCCGCCTTCACCGACTGGCACTCCGCCACCGCCGCGCTCTCCGCACTCGTACACCTCGAACCGGCGCCGCGCCTGGCGTCGCTGGACGAGGCCCGGCTCGTGCGGGTCTACCAGCCCGACCCCGCCTTCGACCCCATGGCGCTGAGCCTGCGCGCGATCATCGAGGAGGACGCCGTCGACGCGGCACGGGCGATCGTCACGTCGTACGGCGGGACGGTCCGCGAGGTCCGGCCCGCACCGGACGGCCCCGCCCTGATCAGCTCCCTGTCCTTCAACCACCCCACCTACCACCTGATGAAAGCCGAGGACGGCTGGTTCCACCTGGAGATCGCCGGCGACGTCCTGCTCGGTGACACCACGGAGATCAAGCAGGTCTTCCCCGACACCGTGCTCCACCTGGAGGGCATGCGATCCGGCACCGTCGGCATGCTCATGGCCCGCTACCAGGACGAGACGACCGTCTACGACGGCATCGCCGCCCTTGGGGCGTTGGGCGTCGGCGTGCACAGCCCGCACAACTGGTACGTCGACCGCCGCCTCGACCTCGTCCGGGACCCCGCGCGCACCGCAGATCCGCTCGGCCTGCTCAACCCGGGCAAGATTCCCGCCGGTTCGGAGGACAGCGCATGACCTTCACCAGGTTCATCGACCTGAGCGGACCGGAGATCGCGGACTTCGGCGAGGACACCCTCGCGGTGCTGCCGGTCGGTGCGATCGAGCAGCACGGCCCCCATCTGCCCGTGGCCACCGACTACTACATGGCCGAGGCCGTCGCCGACGGCGCCGCACGCCTCGCGGGGGAGAGCTGCGACATCACGCTGCTGCCCGGACTCGCCTACACCAAGTCCGACGAACACGCCTGGTCCGCGGGCACGTTGTGGCTCACCGCCCGCACCCTGCTGTCCGTCCTCGACGACATCGGCCGCTCGCTGGCCGCGGGCCCCGTCCGCCGTCTCGCCTTCCTCAACGCCCACGGCGGCAACAGCGCCCTGCTCGGCGTCGCCCTGCGGGAACTGCGCACCCGGCACGGCCTGCGCACCTTCCTGCTGCACGCCTCGCTCCCCGCCGACCAGGGCGGCACCTCCCCGGCCAACGAACTCGGCATGGGCGTGCACGGCGGCATCAAGGAGACCGCCGCCATGCTCCACCTCCACCCCGACCTGGTCGACATGACACGGGCCCGCCGCAGCGTCCCCGAACACCTCACCGAGTACGAGCACATCGGCTTCGGCAAGCCGGTCTCCTTCGGCTGGACCAGCGACGACTTCGCCACCCCCGACGGGGTGATCGGCGACCCCACCGGGGCCACGCCCGAACTCGGCCGCAAACTCGTGGACTCCTCCGTCGCCGCGGCAGCCGCCGCCCTGCGCGAATGCGCCCGCTTCCGCCCCGACCGCCCGACCACCCGCTAGGGAAACCCGCCATGGCCAACCCCCCGCTGCACACCCCCCTGCGCGACATCACCGCCCACCACATCACCGCGGGCGACACCGTCAAGCTCGCCGTCCTCACCGGCCCCCGGGACGGCTCGCCCACCACGGTCGTCTTCGAAGTGTGGGAACCCGGTGGCGCCCAACCCCTCAACTGGCACCCGGAGTCGGTCGAGACGTTCCTCGTCCTCGCCGGCCACGGCCGTGCCGCCAGCGACAAACACGAGCGCGACCTCGCTCCGGGCGACGTCCTGGTGCTGCCCGCCGGCTCCAAGCACCGCATCGTCAACACCTCCGCCACCGAACGCCTCTACACGATCACCGTGATGTCCCCCGACGAGGGCTTCGCCGACCTCATCGAACGCGGACCCGCCGCCACGCTGGATGAGCAGGACCTCGCGGTGCTGCGCGCGGGAACATCGTGAGCATGGATGATCTCCTCGCCGCCTTCTGGGCGTACGAACGGGCCCTGATGGCCAACGACCTGTCGGGCCTGGACCACTGGTTCCTCGACACGCCGGACACCCTGCGCGCCGAAGGGGACTCCGTCGTCGTGGGCCACGCCGCCATCGCCGACTTCCGGCGCGGGCGAGGCGGGGCCCCGGCACGGGCCGTAGAACGAGTGCACGTCGTGCACCCGGCGCCGCGGGTCGCGGTCGTCACCGCAGAGACACGCCGGCAGGACGGCACGCGCGGGCTGCAGACCCAGATGTGGCAGCTCACCGACGCCGGGTGGCGGATCGCCGCCGCGCATGTCAGCGCCGCAGCCGCACCTCGGCCGGACGACCGCCCCGATCCGGCGGTGTGGCGGGTGGCCGGTCCGCTGGTCGAGTCGAGCGGCCAGGGCCCGCTGGCACACGTCCGCACCGCCGTGAAGGACCTGTTCGCGGTGGCGGGACAGCGCATCGGCGCGGGAAACCCGGCCTGGCTGGCCGAAGCCCGCACAGAAGAGGCGCACGCGGACGCCGTACGACGCCTGCTCGACGCGGGCGCCGAACTCACCGGCATCGCCCAGACCGACGAACTGGCCTTCAGCCTCGCCGGGACCAACGCGCACTACGGCGCCCCCGTGAACCCCGCCGCCCCCGGCCGGATCACCGGCGGCTCCAGCAGCGGCCCGGCCGCCGCCGTGGCCCGCGGCTGGGCCGACCTGGGGCTGGCCACCGACACCGCCGGCTCGATCCGCGTCCCCGCCTCCTACTGCGGCCTGTACGGCTGGCGGCCCACGCACGCGGCCACACCCACCGGCGGCCTGCTGGCACTCGCACCCTCCTTCGACACCGCCGGCCTCCTGGCCCGCGATCCCGACCTCCTCCTGCGCGCGGCCCGGACATTGCTGATCACCGATGAGCCCTGCGAGCCAGTGACGCAACTCCTCGTCGACGACGACCTGGTGGCTCTCGCCGAACCCGAGGTGCGGTCATCGTTCGAGGCGGCATGCCGAGCGTCGGCCCTGCCGGTGACCCGCGCGGCCACCGGGATCTCCGAGCACTTGGAGGGCTGGTTCGCCGCCTTCCGGACCGTGCAGGCGGCGGAGGCGTGGGAGGGACACGGTGCCTGGATCACCGCGCACCCGGACGCGCTCGCCCCGGACGTGGCGGCACGCTTCGACAACGGGCGCCGGGTCACCTCGGCCCAACGCGCCCAGGCGGAAGAGGAGTTGACGGAAGCGCGGAAGCTGCTGGACGCCGTAATCCCGCCCGGCACTGCCCTGTTGCTGCCCGCCGCGAGCGGCCCCGCCCCGCTCGCCGACGCGCCGCCCGCCGAAGTGGAGGCCGTGCGGGCCGCCACCCTGCACCTGACCTGCCTCGCCTCACTGGCCGGTCTCCCGGCGGTCGTCGCCCCGCTGCTGCGGGTGCGGTCCCTGCCCGTCGGACTGTGTGCGCTGGGCGCCCGCGGCACCGACCGTGCCCTGCTGGAGTTCATTGCCGAATGGAGGAGTCCCGCGCATGCCTGAGATTCACCGTCTCATAGGGCCCAACTCCCGCAACGCCTGGCGGGTGGACGGGGGACTGGGCGGGGGAGTGGTCACCCTGGCCCGCCCCCACCGCGCCCCGCACCCGGTGACCGTCGTGGCGTTGCCGCAGAGCGTGACCACCGACCTGGCGGCCACCGCGTTGATCGTGGTCGACATGCAGAACGACTTCTGCTCGCCCGACGGCTGGCTCGCCTCCATCGGCGTCGACGTGACCCCGGCCCGCGCCCCGATCCCCGTCATCGCCGGTCTGCTGCCGCTCCTGCGCGCCGTCGGCGTCCCCGTGATCTGGCTCAACTGGGGCAACCGCCCCGACCGGGCCAACCTCCCGCCCGGCGTCCTTCACGTCTACGACCCCGAGGGCACCGGCGGCGGCATCGGGGCCCCGCTGCCGGGTGGCCGGGTGCTGGAGCAGGGCAGTACCTCGGCCGCGATCGTCGAAGGGCTCGAACCGGCGGACGGCGACCTCCACGTCGCCAAGTACCGGATGAGCGGCTTCCAGGACACCGAACTGGACAGTGTGCTGCGCAATCTGCGCGTCGACACCGTGCTGTTCGCCGGCGTCAACGCCGACCAGTGCGTCCTGGCCACGCTCATGGACGCCGCGAACCTCGGCTACGACGTCCTCCTGCTGGAGGACGCGGCGGCCACCACCTCGCCCGCGTACTGCATGGACGCCACGCTCTACAACGTCCGCCAGTGCTTCGGCTTCACCCTCACCGCGCAAGCCCTCCAGGAGGCCCTGAAGTGAACCTCCTCCATCCCGGGCTGGGCCCGCTCGACGGCGACCACTACCTGCCCGCGGACCCCTCCCGGGTGCACTGGGGCCTGCTGCCCAACGCCACCGCCAAACCTGCGCTGACCGTCCGCACGGGTGACACCGTCACCTTCGACACCATCAGCCACGAGGGCATCCTGGAGGACCAGGGCCGAGACCCGGCCGCCTTCTTCGGCGAGTCCGGCATCTCCAAGGACCGCCTGCTGCACGACGCCGTGGAACTGGCGGCCTCCGCACGCGAGCACGACCCTTCCCTGCACGGCCCGCACGTCGTCACCGGACCCGTGGCGGTCCAGGGCGCACGACCGGGCGACGTTCTGGAGGTCGAGGTCCTGACCCTGCACCGTCGCGCGCCCTACGGCGTGATCAGCAACCGGCACGGCAAAGGAGCTCTCCCGGGCGAGTATCCGCTGACACCCCCGGGCGAGCCGTCGAGCCTGGTCGCGACCGTCGGCGAGGACGGCCGGGGACGGCTGCCCGTCGGCGACGGCCGCCAACTCGCCTTCCCGCTGCGGCCGTTCCTGGGGATCATGGGGGTGGCCCCGGCCACCGAGTCCCCGGTCCACTCCGTCCCACCCGGCCCGCACGGCGGCAACATCGACGTCCGCCACCTCGGCACCGGCGCCCGCCTCTTCCTGCCCGTCCAGGTCCCCGACGCCCTCTTCTACGTCGGCGACCCCCACTTCTCGCAGGGCGACGGCGAGGTCTCCCTGACCGCCTTCGAAGCGCCGTTGCGTGCCACCCTCCGCCTGACCGTCCACCGCGACGAGGCCACCCGCTCCCTGGCCGCCCGTCTGCGCGCCCCCTTCGCGGAGACCGCGACCGAGCACATCGTCCTCGGCCTCGACCACGACCTCGACGAGGCCCTGCGCAACGCGGTACGCGACGCCCTCACCCTGCTCACGGACCGGTTCGGCATCCCGGGCCCGGTGGGCCTGGCCTACCTCAGCGCGGCCGCCGACTTCCATGTCTCCCAGGTGGTGGACATCGTCAAGGGAGTGCATGGCCGGATCTCGAAGGCGGACATGACCACCAAGACACCGGACAATCAGGCAACGTTCCATGCACGCAGCTGACGGCCGATCAGGCCTACTCCCATCGCACCGGAAGCCGCGTCCCGCACCAGGGCGACCGCCTCTTTCGACGGATACTCCAGACGGCACCCGTTGAGGACGAGGTAGGCCTCCGTGCAGTGCCAGGCGAACGCCTCGTTGGAGTGCTCCAGACAGGGCAGCCGCACCAGCGTCTGCATCAGCGCCGCCGCCTTCAGATACAAGGATCCGTAGACGTTTCGCTCCATGGCCCGGGCATTGACCCGGGCGACAGCCGCGTACAGGGGACCGTAATCGTCCACCTGCGGATCGCCGGGCAGCAACTCGGCAGCATGCAGCAGGAAAGCCACCTCAAGAGGGCGCGACGGTTCGTGCTGTGTCACGCGGCGTGACCCTGCTCGTGCTGCTCCTCAAGATCATGCCGCGCGGCCCGCTCCGCAGTGCGGCGCTCCCCGTCGGGAACGGCCGCGTCGGCCGACTCGGCCGCTTCGGCGAAGGCGTCACCGCTACGGGCCATCGACGCCCTAAAGGCGTCGAGGAAGTGCGTCTCCACCGCGGTGGCCCGAGCGTAGGCAGCGGACAGGATGTACTCCTGCAGGCTGACCCCCTCCTGCCGCGCCGCGGCCTCGATCGCGGCTCGCTGGGCCGGATCGGGAAAGCGGAGGTTCATCGCTTTGGGCTGAGGCATGGTACCGATGGTATCGCCGGTACCATCGAGGCGGCCAGCCTGGAGCTGCTCGGGTCGCCGGCGTGCGTGACATCTGTCATCCCGATCGCTGGACGACGGACACTGGGGGAACGAATCCCTCCGCCCGTACTTTCGTGTCCATGACGAAGACCAGTGGCGAGGACCCGCACAAGACCGACATCAAGGTGAGCCTCATCGGCGGCCACCGCCTCAAGGGCGAGAACCTGCACGAGCGCACCCTCACCGCTTCCCTGATCGGCGGCGCGGACGTCGACCTCACCGACATCGACATCCCCGACGGCGCCGAACTGCGCATCACCAAACTGAGCCTGATCGGCGGCGTCAGCCTCAAGGTCCGCCCCGACGTCCACGTCGAGGTCCACGGCATCCGCCTGGGCGGCGTGAAGGACGACGGCCCAACTGAGCCCGGCGGCCCGACGGTCCGCATCGACGCGTGGGGCCTGATCGGCGGGGTGAGCGTCCGCCGCGGCTGAACGGGTCCGTCGCGGGCGGCGTCGAAGATGTCGGCGGTCTGAAGCCAGTTCTTCCACGCCGGGCCGCCCTAGGGCTACTGCTCGGCGATGTCGAGGCCCAGCCTCACCGACGACCGCGCCGGCCGGCGTGAGTGACAGCCTCCGGCGATACCCGCCCGACGAGCCCACTGGCCGTTTTCCCGGTTTCGCACCGAAGGTCAGTCGGTCCAGTCGGTGGAGGCGGCCGTCTGGGCCTGGGGCTCGATTTGGGCGAGGCGCTCGCGCAGGGCGGTGGTGATGAACCGATGAGAGTCGCTGCCGAGGACGAGCCGGAGGGGGGCTGGAGTCCGGGTGGTGCTCTCGATGATGCAGGCGGCCATCTTGGCGGGGTCGCCGAGCGAGGGGCGGCTGCGGTCGCCGGCTGCGCGGGTCATCGCGGCGGGGCTGTCGTCGTACGTCGGCATCGGGGCCGCGGTCCGGAGGCTGTCGTAGCGGAATTCGGTGCGGGCTCCTCCCGGCTCGACGATGGTGACCTCGATGCCGAACAGGGCGATCTCCTTGGAGAGGGATTCCATGAACCCTTCGATGCCCCATTTGCTGGCGTGGTAGAGCGAGGCGCCGGGGTGGGTGGCCTGACCGCCGTAAGTGGAGAGCTGGATGATCCGTCCACGGCCTTGTGCCCGGAGGTGGGGCAGGGCGGCGCGAGCGACTTGGATCGAACCGGTCAGGTTGGTGGCGAGGATGTGGTCGATCTGGTCGTCCGTGAGCTCCTCGGCTGCCCCGAACAGCCCGTAGCCGGCGTTGTTGACGACCACGTCGATGCGGCCCAGGTCGGCGAAGGCCCGGTCGACGACCGTGCGGATGCTCGGCGTGTCCGTGAGATCGAGCCGTGCGACCCACAGCCGCTTGCCGTACCTCGCGGTGAGATCGTCGACAGATCCCTCCTTACGGACGGTGCCGGCAACGCGATGGCCCGCGGCAAGGAGCTGCTCGGTCAGCGCGCGGCCGAAGCCGCTGTTGATGCCCGTGATGAACCAGGTGTCCTGCGACATGGTTTGTCATCCCTCTGTCAGATCTCAGGTGGTCGTCTCCAGGTTCCGCCGGGCGGGTGCGGGCAGGGAGATCCCCCGTGTCACTGGTAGTGACAGGGACAGCCACACAAATGTCGTCCCGGTATGCCGAGCGCCTACTGTGGCCGTATGGCAGCGACATCGGGAGAGGGAGGCAACGCCCTCGGCGCCTTCCTGCGCGCCCGGAGGGAGCTCGTTCGTCCGGAGGACGTCGGGATCCCCGCGCGCGGGCTTCGACGGGTGCCCGGTCTGCGGCGCGAGGAGGTCGCGATTCTGGCCGGCGTCAGCGCGCAGTACTACCTTCGGCTGGAGCAGGGCCGTGACCGTCACCCGTCGGTCCAGGTACTCGAGGCCCTGGCCGGTGTCCTTCAGCTCGACACCGAGTCCACCGCCTACCTCATGGAGCTGGCCCGGCCGCGTGTCCGACGCCGGGCGACGCGACGTACCGAGCGCGTGCCGACGGGGACGCTGATGCTGCTCGACACGCTCAACGTCCCCGCCTTCGTCGTCAACCGGTACCGCGACGTGCTGGCCGCGAACCCTCTGGCGGTGGCGCTCTCGCCGCTCATGGCGCCGGGCACGAACCGCCTGATCGCCCTGTTCACCGACCCGCAGGCGGCGGACTACCACCCCGACTGGGAGCAGAACACCGCCGGCGTCGTCGCCCAGCTGCGCGCCGAGGTCGGCACCGACACCGACGACGAGCGTTTTCAGGCGCTCGTCGGGGAGCTCTCGCTCAAGAGCGAGCGGTTCCGCCGGCTGTGGGCACGGCACGAGGTGCGTCGCGGGGGCAGCGACGCCGGGGTGATCCGCCACCCTCAGGTCGGCGACCTCTGCCTGCGGCGGGAGAAGTATGCCGTCGTCGGCACCGACGGGCTCTTGATGGTGGTCCATCACGCGGAACCGGGCACTGTTTCGGCGCAGCGGCTGGCGCTGCTCGCCTCGTGGGCAGCCTCCGAGCATCGGCCTCAGGAGACAGCGGAGCGGCCTCGGGACCACAAAGACGCAACGCAGCGGTGACGACCGAGGCCGATCCGCAGGCCGACGCATCAGCGGGCCTCCGCATCAACGCCCTCTGCCCCGACTGAACGCTCCCCACCGGGGCACCTGGCGCCGGCCCATGGTGGAGACCGCGCTCGTTGAGAGCAGGCGACGACCTGCACACTCGGAGACCGATGGCTGCCCCAGGTGATGGGAGGCCCGGGCGGTCACAGCAAGTCGGGCTGTTGCCATTCGGTGCCGAGTACGTGGTGGTCGAGGAAGTTGAGGAAGGTCTCATACCACAGGCGCGTGTGGTTCGGCTTGAGGATCCAGTGGTTCTCGTCGGGGAAGTAGAGGTACTTCGCGGGGACTTCGTGCCGCTGCAGCTCCTGGAACAGGGTGGCGCCCTGCCCGACGGGCACGCGGTAGTCCTGCGCGCCATGGATGACCAGCATCGGGGTGCGGATCTTCGCGACGTCCAGGTGCGGCGAGTCGGCCTCGTAGCGCTCGGGGCGGGTCAGCGGGTCGCCGAAGATCCGCTGGAAGTACCACGGTGCATCGGTGTCGCCCTGGAACATCCGCAGATCCCACAGCCCCGCATGGCTGACGATCGCCTTGAACCGGTCCGTGCCGGTGGCGACCCGGTTCGCCATGTATCCGCCGTACGAACCGCCGGCCAGCGCGGTACGTGAGGCATCGACGTCCTCCCGTGCCCCGGTCGCGTCGGTCAGCGCGATCACATCCGTGTAGGGGCGCCCGCCCCACTGCCCCCAGCCGCGCCGGTGGTTGATCTGCCCGTAGCCGGTCGACAGGGCAGGATCCGGCAGCAGCACCGCATAGCCGCGCGCGGCGAACGGCCACGGGTTCCAGCGCCAGGTCCAGCCGTTCCAACTGGACTGCGGTCCGCCATGGACGGCGACGAGCAGTGGGGCGGGCTGCTGTGCGGACGCGCCCTCGGGCATGACGAGCCAGCCGCGCAGCGCGAAGCCGTCGTCCGCCTTGGCGTGCACCTCGGTGAGTGTGCCGGGCAGCCGGCCGACGCCGCCCGGGGCGGGCAGTACGGCAGGGGTCTGGTCGGCGACATTTGCGTCGATCCGGACGGGCGTCGGCGGCGCGTCGACCGCGTGGCGCAGGGCGTAGAGCGTTTGCCCGTCGGGGGCCACGGTCAGCGAGCCGTACGCCCCCGAAGCGGTGAGGCGTGTGACGCCACCGTCCGCATCCCGCCGGAAGACGGGCGCGTGCCCCTGCTCGTCGGAGGTGAAGAAGAGCGTGTCGTCCACCGGTGAACAGACAACGCCGCCGGGCCAGTTGTCGAACCCGGGCAGCAGGTCCCGCACCGCGCCGTCGGCCAGGTCGATCCGGACGAGCGTCACATCCCAGGGATCGTCGTACGTCGGATAGCGCATCCGGCAGCACACGAGGGCCGAGCCGTCATGGGTGAACCGCGGCGCCTCGTAGAGGTGCTCCAGGTCACCGACCACGTGGATCTCCGCACCGCTGACCGCGTCGGCCACCACCACGGCGGTGCGATGCTCGTCCGGGACCCGCCCGGGCACGAACCGGCAGTACGCCACCCGTGTGCCGTCCGGCGACAACGCCGCATCCCCCGGATCCTCCAGACCGACCCCCTGCCCGCCGACGAGGACCGGCTCCGCGTCAACACCGGCGCGGACAAAGGTGTGCGGCTCCGCCGGGCCCAGGTCATGGTCCCAGGCACGGGTCGGCCCGGCCTCGTACAGGATCGCGGTGACCTTCGCGTCCCTTCGTGCCGCGCGCATCGTGCCGTGCGCCTCGGCGTCGGCGGCACCGGGCAGCAGCCCTGCGGTGTGGCACAGTGCGCCGGACTCCCGTGCGACGGTGACCGCGGCGATCCCGCCCGGGTGCCGGGCCACGACGGCGGCCTCCCCGCGCGGCGGAAGCGCCCACAGCGCGTTCCCCTCGTCCTCGTCGCCGTCCGCAGGAGCGCGGCCGGACAGGAAGTACAGCGTGCCGTCCGGACCGAACACCGGTCCCGACTCACCCTTGTCGGACCGGGTCAGCCGCAGCGCCTCGCGCTCCCCGGTCGGATCGATCTCCCACAGACTGGACACGAACCGCGTCCCGTCCCCGGACAGCGACTGCACGGCGGCGACGAGACGCGTGCCATCGACGGACAGGGCAAGGGAGTTGACGCGCGAACAGGCGACGAAGGCGGACAGGTCACGGAAGGTGGACGGGCCACCGGAGGACTCGATCATGCGAGCGATTGTCGCCCGCGTGCCAGGGGCACCACCATGCCACGGGCCAGGTCCGCGCGAACTGCTGCACGCTGCGAGGGCAAGGGGGTGGCAGTACGTGAAAGCCCCGACTGGACGGGGGAGACCAGCCGGGGCCGTTAGCGGTGGCGTGCGGAGGGCGGTCGCCTCTCGGCGAGGTGCTCCATGGGGCTTCAGCCGGACGATCGTCCCCATGGGCTATAGGTGAGGCCCGGGGACACTGTCCCCTCCGCCAGCCACATACAGATGAACGGTCAACCATGGCGCGGTGTTCCCGCTCGTTGCCGGGGCCGCGGTGAGCTGCAACACACCCGTCGCGGGGGCGACCACGAAATGAGGCATTTGGGAGCCAGGGCTCAGATCCGCACAACAGCGAAGTCCGGCAGGCCGGGGTAGAGCTGCTGCCTCGTTTCCGTCACGCATTCCACCACGGCTGGCTCGTCGTGCGCGGCGGTGGCGAAGTCCGTCGCGTTCTGCTCGGTGCCCGACACGTGCGCGCCGCGGCGCTCGAGACACTTGCCGACGGCGATTCTCAGTGGCTGGTCCATGACCTTGTGGTGCGACTCCACATAACTGGGCTCGATCATCGACAGATGGCCGAGGTTGCAACGCTGGACGCGCTCGTTGTACGTCGCCGGGTCTCCTGAGGGGGTGATGTCGTACAGCAGGCTCAGTCCGTCGATCGGGCTGATCACCGGATCGCTGGTGCGGTAGCCGCTGTCCTCGATACACGCGAGGAAGCGTGTGATCGCGGTGCGGTACTCGCTCGCTGTCACCCGGTCGTCGCGGAGTGCCCACTGCTGGCCCGGAAGGGGCACGTCCTCGTTCGCCCCCTGCGTGGTGTTGTCGGTGCCGGGGGTGCAGGACGCCACCGCGACTGCGGTCAGCAGCGCGGTGGCGAGGAAGCGGAAGCGCACCTGTCAGCTCCTGGTCACGTTGCACGAGTCGCAGCCCCAGTGCAGCCCGTTCGCGGCCCTGGTCGTCGAGGTGTGCGAGGTGTAGGCGTTCTCGCTCGTACCGTAGGCACGGGGCGTCCACCAGCCGGTGCCGTACTCGATGGCCGCGCTCAGCCGGCCGGTGCAGTCACCGCTCTGCTTCCGGGTCTGGGCCCAGTTGTAGCTGCCGGTGAACCCGCTCGAGACGTAGTTCGTCCCGCAGGAGCGGCTCACCGCCCGGTTGTTGCCGAGCGCTTCCGCGGACGGTGCCGCGAGGGTCGAGACCAGGATGGCGAGGACTCCGGTCGCCGCCACCTTCGAAAGCCGTCTGCCCGCGAGAATTCGTCCCGTCACTTCTCCTCCTTGATGGAAGCCGGAGCCGGACGTGGCCCGGTGGCGCACGTCCCGGTTCGCGCGCACTCATGCTCCCGAGCCAGGTCGCTCCTGTCATGCTCCTGCGATCCTGCTGAAACATCGCAGATGAGAGGCCGGAAGCCAGGGGGAGTAGCTTGCTCCGCTTTTATTCCACGCCTGAGGACGTGACCAGACTCGGGATCGCCACCGCACTGCAGCTCCTGCGATGTTGAGCAACTCGGGGAACGTCACGGGCGTGGTGAATTCCGTCTGCAGGGCCTACGCGAGACGGATCCGTCGCACCGCGGACGTACGGCCCGCTCGCTCTCGCCGCGAAGCGCGACACTCCAGTCCACGGCCCGGACCCGCCGTGGGGGAGTGCAGGGAGTGGGCGAGCGGGTGTCGGCGGCAGCGGACTGGATCTGGCACGCACTGATCACGCCAAGCCATGCGTCCGGTGCCCGTCCTGTCAGCGAGTGCGGGTCCGGCCCGGCGGCGCTGCCGCGTCGTTCGCGGTCCAGCTCGCGAGCAGCCGTAGCTTCTCCTCCGAAGGGGAGCCCGTGTCGGCGCTGTAGATGATGATGGTCTGGCCGTGGCTGTCGGGCAGGTGGAGGGTCTGCCAGTTGAGCCGCATGTCGCCGACGGCCTCGTGGTAGAAGCGTTTGACGCCATGCTGGTGCTCTGCGAGCCGGTAGTCGGCCCACATGGCCGCGAACTCCGCCGACCGCATGCTCAGGTCGCCGACGATGCGGGAGAGCGCCTCGTCCTCGCCGTTGCGCGCGGAGTTGCGCAGTACGCCGACGACGTCGGCGGCGATCTCGGCCCAGTCGCGGTAGACGACGCGGGCACGCGGGTTGAGGAACATCCAGCGTGCGGTGTTGCGCTCCGCGAGGGGCATGGCGTCGAAGTCGTCGAGCAGGGCCTTGCCCGTGTGGTTGATGTCGAGCACCTCCAGGTGCGGCCCGTGGATGATGGCGGGCACGTCCAGCGCGCGGATCATCGACTGGAGCGCGGGCCGTGGCCGAGCCGGCCCGGGTGCCGGCCCGCGGTCGGTCTCGGTGTGCAGCAGCGAGCGGAGGTAGCGGGTCTCGACTTCGTCGAGGCGCAGGGCCCGCGCGACGGCGTCGGCCACCTGGTCGGAGACGTTGCCCGCGCGGCCCTGTTCGAGCTTGACGTAGTAGTGGACGCTCACGCCGGCGAGGGCGGCGACCTCTTCGCGGCGCAGTCCCTTGACCCGTCGGGCGGTGCTGGGGCTGGGTAGGCCGACTTGTTCGGGTGTGAGGGCCGCGCGGCGCGAGCTGAGGAAGTCGCGTAGGTCGTTGCCTCTGGTCACCTCTCGAGTATGGCCCCTCGGGTCGTGACCGGGCAGCCGGTGGGTGGTACTGGCACAGCCACCATCAGCGCTACCAGGTATCCCCTGTGAAGCGCCCGTGCGCCGGGCCGTAATGGATGACGTCACCGACAATCGACAAGAGGGGCACATCGTGTCTGTTTGGTTTGTCACCGGCGCGTCCCGCGGCCTGGGCCTGGAGGTCGTCAAGGCGGCGCTGGAGCGCGGAGAGCAGGTCGTGGCGGCCGCGCGCAGTCCCCGGCAGATCGAGGAGGCGCTGCCGCCCGGCCGTGCGGACCAGCTTCTGGTGGTGCCGCTGGACGTCACCGACCAGGAGCAGGCGCAGGCGGCGGTGAAGGCGGCCATCGCGCGGTTCGGCGGCATCGACGTGCTGGTCAACAACGCCGGCCGCGGACTGGTCGGTGCGGTGGAGGAGACCAGCGATGCCGAGGCCCGCGCCGTGTTCGACAGCAACGTCTTCGGTCTGCTGACGGTCCTGCGCGCCGTCGCACCGGTGATGCGAGCTGCCGGCCGAGGCCGCGTCATGAACATCAGCTCGACCGGAGGTGTCGTCGCCTGGGCCGGCTGGGGCGTCTACAGCGCCTCCAAGTTCGCCGTCGAGGGCATCACCGAAGCACTGCGACTCGAACTGGCCCCCATGGGTATTCAGGTCACCTCCGTGCAGCCCGGACCTCTGCGGACCGGCTTCCTCGGCTCCTCGTCGCTGGAGCACGCCGAGCGCGTCATCGACGACTACGCCGCCACAGGCGGTGCCTCTCGCGCCTGGGCCGGGGAGAACCACGGGCAGCAAGAAGGCGATCCCGCACGGGCCGCGGTCGCCATCCTGACCCTCGCCGATCTCCCGCAGATGCCCGCCCGCCTGCCGCTGGGCACCTCCACCCTTTCGGACATCCGTACGAAGCTCGCCACGGTGGGCGCAGAGCTGGAGGCCTGGCAGGAACTGGCCCGCTCCACCGACGTCACCCCCGCCTGACACCCCGCACCGAAGGAGATCCTCATGCCACTTCCTCCCACGCCCCCGCGGAATACCACGTCGCCGTTCGCGTCCATGCGCGGCCACCACACCGGCATCCGATACCCCGACTTCGAGGCGGCCCGGTCGTTCTGGGTCGACACGATGGGCTGGAGAGTCCTACAGGTGTGGCCGTACGGCGACTTGACGCTCGCCTACGTGCTGCCGCCCGCTCAGGACGACTTCCGACTGGAGATCCTCGGCGGCCCCGGTGCCGCTGCCCAGCCCCAGTTCGGCGACGTCGACGCGAGCCTTGGCCTGAACGGCTACAGCCACGTGTGCCTGTCCGTGGACAACGTCGACGCCGCACTCGAGGAATTGCGCGCCCGTGGAGTGGACATCGTCAACCCCCCGTTCGAGATCGACGACATCAGCGCCCGCCTGGCTTTCTTCCGCGATCCCTGGGGCAACATGTTCGAGCTCTCGGAACGCCTGGGCGACGACCACGCCCACTGAGCTCGGCGCGGGCCCGGCGTCTGTCGCATCAGGTCGGCGCCGTCATGGCAGCAAGGTCGGCGATGGCCTTCTCGGTGCGGGTGGCAGGTTGCGCCAGAACTCGCCCGTGGGGTGAGCAGCCCTGTAACCCGGGGGTGCCAACCTGGCCGCCCGCTCACACGCACACGGCGGTGGCCAATCGCAGCGCCGCTCACTGTCGCGGTCTGTGAGACGGTCGGCGGCACCACGTCATCCACGCCGTCCTGCGGGGCAGGCGCGCAACGCCGGGGTGATCGTGGGCAATTCGCTGTGGTGGTGCGGGTCCGTGGTGTGGCGGTGCGGTCGTGGTCCCTGGGGCGGCTACAGCAGCGGCCCTCCGGCCGAGCTCTGGATCCAGCCGGATCACGGAACGCGCCGAGGCCGCCAGCGGTAACCAGTTTCGGCGGCATCGGTGTGGGGCCGGCCGGGCCGAGCGCATGAAGTGTCGGCCGTCAGCCGTCGCTGGTCCGGTGGCCGCTGGGACCGGGAGCGCGGTGGGCGTTGGCGGCGGCCGGTCCGTGTCAGCTCGTGTGTCGGCCGTCAGGTGTCGAAGCGGCGGCGGGCGGCCTGGATGTGGGTGAAGTGCTGGTGGGTCCAGTCGCACATGCTGTCGACGGTTGCGCGCAGCGCTTGGCCGGCCTGAGTGAGGGTGTACTCGACCCGCGGCGGGACGGTGGGGTGGACGGTGCGCTCGAGGAGGCCGTTGCGTTCGAGCATGCGCAGGTTCTGGGTGAGCATCTTGTGGCTGATGCCGTCGATTTGGTTGCGGAGCTCGCTGAAGCGCAGGGTCCGTTCACCGAGGGTCTCGACGATGAGGAAGGCCCACTTGTTGGCGATGTCGGAGAAGATCTCGCGCGCCAGGGAGCCTGCTCGGGTCAGGTCCGCGTCGTCGGGGGAGCCTGTGAGCTGTGTGGTCACCATGAGGTTCTCCAGTCACCAAAAAGTGCGTTCTTCCACGTAGGCGCTCACTCTCTTACGGTTTCTCAGTAACCACAAGAGAGCGAGACCGTCTGGTCCGGGGATGTGAACCCAGCCGCGCGGGCGCTCAGGACGAGGAGAACAGCATCATGGCCATCAGCTTTGTGAATCCCGGCGGACTGCCTGCGGTGGATGTCTACCATCAGGTGTCCATTGCTTCCGGGTCCAGGCTGGTCTTCATAGCCGGGCAGGTCTCATGGGATGCCTTGGGGGCCACGGTCGGTGAGGGCGACCTCGCCGCACAGGTCGAGCAGAGCTATCTCAACGTCGGCACGGCGCTTGAGGCGGCGGGCGCCTCCTTCGACGACGTGGCGAAGCTGACGTTCTACGTCGTGGACTGGAGTGCCGACAAGATGCCGGCACTTTTGGACGGGATGGCGCGGGCAGCGGCGAAGCTGGGGGCTGCCCCGGCCCCGCCGGCCACGCTGATCGGCGTGGCGGCGTTGGACGTGCCCGAGCATCTGGTGGAGATCGAAGCCACGGCGGTCCTCGACTGAACAAGGCGCTGGGCGCTGCGTGGAGCGGGTGCAGCGCTCAAGCCTTGGCGTCCCGGCGGTCGGTGTCCGGCGTGGTGCGGTCGCTCGCGGGCGCGGTGCGGAGGGCCCGGAGGGTGTGCCGGAACGGAGTGTGCCGGTGCCAGGAGGGGGGCCGGAAGGGTGTGTCCCTGGTGCGGACGGCACCGTGGTCTGCTCGTCCGGGCTTGCATGTCGTCCGGTCCGAGCTGGGCCGCAAGAGGTGGTCAGAGGTCCCCGTGGTGCTGCCAGCCGCACGAGCCGCAGATGACCAGGCGCAAGGCGCGGTCGTCGCGGTGGTCGACGGTGACGTAGGGGCGCAGCCGGTCGCTGCCGGCGCCGCACCGCGGGCACGTCTCGTACTGGCCCAGGGGGCCGAAGTCGCTGATGACCACAGGGGGTTCGGGTTCCGTGGGCTGGTTGGCGGCCGGCGTGCCGGTCAAGGCGAGGCGCGTGATCGCGGCCGCTGCCGAGTCCGTCACACCGACGGCCAGGCGTATCTGGGGCAGTCGGTTCAGCGGGGGCGGCAGGGGGCAGTCGTCGAGGCGGACGGGGATGATGCGTTCGCCTTCCGGCCGGGCCGGGACCGAGGCGGCGCTGGCGGCGTACGACCACAGCAGGACAAGCGTGCCGGTCCCGGTTGCGTCGGCACCGGGCACGACGTCGGCACCGGCCCGCGCCAGCGCGGCGGCCAGGGACGAGGCCTGCCGCTCGTCCTGGGGCTGGTAGGAGAGGTGAGCACGCACGATCTCATCATGCGACAGCGAGGCACGGCGTGGTGACAACGCCGTGGTTTCAATGGCCTACCGTGGGACGGAAGTTGTGGGCCTGGAAGCGTGGTGGGCTCTGGCGGCTCGAAGGCGGCGACAGCGCAACACGTCGCCCCACACGCTGCGTTCGCACGGCGTCACCACCTTTGCCATCGACGGCGTCCGTCCTCGCCAGACATCCGCGCCGGGTGCCTGGGCACCGGCGTCCGCGTCCCCCTTGTCCAGCCCGGCCTCGTCGACACCGGCGGCATCCCGCCCGAATTCGCCGACGACCCGAAACTCCAACGTGACGACATCTCCGGCGCGGTCTGCCGATCATCCCAGCCGGTCGCGGCAGGGGACGGAAGCGCGTCACCTCGCGAACTCAGGTGATACCAGCCGCCGCGACGGCCAGAGCGGTGCGCAGGGCCGCCTTGAGATCGGCCATGATCCATGCGGGGCTGAGGTCCGGGTCGGTGGATCGAGCGGCGTGCTGTTCGACCGCAGTGCGCAGGGCGGCATTGAGCATCGCGGCCCAGATCACCGGCCGTACGTCGTCGGCGGGCAGTCCGGCTCGCTCCGCCAGGGCACGCGCGAAGGCGGGTTCCGCCTCGTCGTGAGTCTGCAGCCAGACCGCGCGCAGGCCCGGTTCGGTCCGCGTCAGTCGCAGCAGGGCGCCGACGTCTGATCCCGTGAGCGTCGCGTCCGTGGCCCACAGCGGGTCGAAGGCTTCCTGGAGGGGGCGGCCAGGGCGCCACTGCCGCAGCGCGGTGGCGATCGTGTCGACGCCGGTCGAGAACAGCGGCCGTACGCAGCTTTCCTTGGTGGGGAAGTAGCGCCACACGGTCCGCGCCGAGATGCCGACCGCCTGCCCGATCTGTTCGCCCGTGGTCGCCGCGACACCCTGGGCGATGAACAGGTCGACCGCGGCGTGGGCGATGTCCAGCCGGATGGCTGCCTTGCGTTCCTCGGTCAGCGGCGGCCGCCCCATCCGTCCGCGAGCTGCGGTCATCTGACGCTGCCCCTCCCATACCGGTGATCAATGATGCGCCCATTCTCCATCGCCCACTTTATGTCTCTCAAAGACATAAAGTTGTAGGGTGCTGGCGCGACGTGACACGAGTACGTCGCGCCGGCACTCATCTGGACGGAGCACCTCATGACCGAGGCTGTGAACGGGCGTAGCGTGATCGTCACCGGAGCGGGATCGGGCATCGGGCGTGCGGCCGCGCTGGCCTTCGCCTCGCAGGGAGACCGTGTCGTCGTGGCGGATCTGAACGCCGACGGAGCCCACGCGGTCGTCAAGGAAATCGAGTCGGCGGGTGGCATCGCGGTGGCCGTCACGGGGGATCTGAGCGAGCAGGCCGTCGTGGACCGGGTGGCCGCTACGGCGGTGGAGCGGTTCGGCGGCGTGGACGTCCTGGTGAACAACGCCGGAATCATGGACAGGATGTCGGCCCTGGCTGACGTGAGTGACGCTGAATGGGAACGGGTCATCCGGGTCAATCTCACGGCGCCCTTCCTCCTCACGCGCGCCGTGCTGCCGCACATGCTGGATGCCGGCGGTGGCGCCATCGTGAACACGGCTTCGGAGGCTGCCCTGCGCGGCAGTGCCGCGGGTGCCGCGTACACGGCGTCCAAGCACGGAATTGTGGGCCTGACGAAGTCGCTGGCGGTGATGTACCGGAAGAACGGCATCCGCGCGAACGCCATCTGCCCGGGTGGCACCGCAACCGCCATCTCGGTGGAAGCCGATCAAGCTGCGCACGGCCCCGCGACGATCGGCCCCCACTTCGTCAACCTGGGGCGTATCTCGCAGCCGGAGGAGCAGGCGGCGGTGATCCTCTTCCTCGCCTCGAAGGCCGCCGGCAACATCAACGGCGCGATCCTTCCCGTCGACGACGGCTGGTCCGCGGTCTGACACGCGCGCCGACCGCCCGCAACGGAACGCCCAGGCATGGCCGTTATCGGACCGGCCGATCCGCGAAGGCAGTCGTCGCCGTGACCCGTCCTGTAGGTCGCATCCGGAGCGGTCCGGCCCGCCGGTATACCGAGGCCACCGGCCCCGCTCGGAGCTGTGTTGACCGGAGGTCACCTGAAAGGTCCTCAGACGCGGGGGCGCGCAACGCCCCCACCCCCGTCGCCGGGCAGCTGGACGAGGAAGCTCTGGTGCGCGACCTGGCGGCCAGGTCCGATGTGCTGGTCGTGGCGGTCCGGGGCAGCCTGGACGGCGAGCCGTTCCTGCCCACGCTCGTTCCCGCCCTGCTGAAGGCGGCCACTGAGGGCGGCGCCCGGATCGGGGTCGTGGGCGGAGCAGGCAGCCTGCATGTCGCCGAGGGCGGACCGCGGGTGATCGACGTCGCCGAGGTGCCCGCATTCGTCAAGGCCGAGATGACCGCCCACGCACAGACCCTGAAGGCCCCGCGGGCCGCCGACACCGACGTGGACTGGTTCTGCCTCAGCCCCGCCGCCGAGTTCGGCGCCCATGTTCCCGGCGAGCGCGTCGGCACCTTCCGCCTCGGCGCCAGGGTCATGCTCTCCGACGCCGACGGCCGCTCCTTCGTCTCCGGCGCCGACTACGCCCTCGCCTTCGTCGACGAGATCGACAAGGCCGCGCACCATCAGGGGCGTCTCTGCGTGGCCTACTGAGCAGGCCCGCTCCGGCCCGACCTGGCCGCCAGGGCTTCTACGTCCTCACTTCGCCCTTCGTCAGCAGCCACTCCTTGTGCAGGGCGCCGAGGGGAATCCGCGTCTGGAAGACGGGCGTGCCGAAGATGGAGAGCTGGAGATTCAGCGTGCCGGTGAGGTCGATGCCGCCGTACAGGGCCCAGGAGCCGGAGGCGGAGCCGGTGCCGTCCGTCGAGCCCCCGGCCTTCGCCTCGGTTGCGGCACGGAGGTAGGGGGCGAGGTCGGCGGTGACGCCCACCGTGCCGTAGAGGCCCACCGTCGCCTCGGCACCCATGGCGGCCTTCACGGCACCGACGGCGGTGACCGTCGTCTTCAGGGGCTCACCGCTCATGTGGGATTCACTGACGCCCCTCCAGCCCTTGGCCCAGGTGAAGTTGCCGCCGACGCGGAAGTCGCCCTTGAGGTCCTGCTCGGCGTCGACCGTGACGTGGCCGTCGGCGTCCACCTGGAAGTAGCAGACGAGGTCGAGATTGACGACGACCGGGACCGGGCCGACCTGGATCACGGGGGCGGCGTGCAGTTCGGCGAAGGGGATGCGGATCGGCTTGCCCTTGGTCGTGCCGGCCGCGCGGCCCTTCAGCTCCCACTGGGAGGCCCACTCGCCGGTCAGACCCAGGAACGCGCCGCTGGGCGAGGAACTCGCGGCGGCGCCGGATCCGTCGTACGAGAAGGCGACCTCGGGGGCCAGTTGGACAAAGCCCTTGAGCGAGGCGGCGGCCGAGGCGGGGGCACCTGCGGCGGTCTGCACAGCGGTTCCGACGTCGATGCGCAGGCTGCCCAGCGGGAGCTTCGCACCCTCGGGTCCGAAGGTGAGGTCGCCGGTCTTCGCCCAGGAGACCTTCACGCCCTCGACGAGCGGATCGACCTTCAGGGTGGACGGGTCGACGGGGACCGCGCCGTCCGCCTTGCTCTTACCCAGGACGGAGTTGAGCTTGGCCGGTTCCGTCTGGACGGTCGCACTGCCGTCCGCCGCGGTGTCGACGATTTCGGTCACCTTGGCCAGGACGCCGTCGGGGGCGCCGGGAGCGGGGGCGCTGGCTATGACGTCGCCGACAGCCACGGCGGTCTTGGAATGCGCTCCGTCCGAGCCTGGATCCTGGGGAGTGCCGGTGGCGGCGGGCGAGGAAGGGGCCGTTGTCGAGGGGGTTGCCGACGGTGCCGTGCTGGAGCCGGAGGGTGGTGCCGCTATGACTGCCCGGCCGCTCTTCTTGTCGTACGACGCGACCTTGAGGGCGGATTTCCTGGCCCGGGCCTGGTCGAGCGTGTTCGCGGCGGCCACGGCGGTCGGGGTGGCGACGTCACCGGTCGGGGCGGAGACGACCGCGAGTCGTTCCTCTGCGGTGCCGGTCTTTGAGGCTTCGGCCGTCGAGGCGGCTGCCGCGCCGGTGGTAGCGGGGGAGTGGGCGGAGCAGCCGGTGGCCAACAGAGTCGCGACGGTGATCGTCGACAGGGCCGAAACCAGGGCATGCGTTCTGAGCTTGTGCACGCGTGAGTCCTCGGGAGCGGTGGTGGGGGGTTCAGGAAGGAATGACGTAGTGGCACGGTGCAGGTGCCATGGCGCCTGTCCGGAGGGCGATGGCGCCGGGGGCGGGCGTGGTCGGGCGGCGCAGCAGTCCTTGTGACACTGCGCTGGTGGTTGTTACCTGTCAGTAGATGCGCATGAGCATGCCAGGTCGGCGGCGCGGCGGGGACCGCTTCTCCTGTGGCTACCGGGTGACGTGGAACACATTCAGCCGTGGGTCAACTAGCCGTCAGGGAAAGGGGGTTGAGAGGTCAACCGAGATCCTGGGCAGCCGCTGTCACCGGTACTCGCCTGCAAGCTCGGGTGGCCGGCCGCGGAGTCACCGACTTCGCTGTGGGGCTGGCGTTTGCCTGGCCTGGTGACCGGTCTCCGAAGTGCGCGTGGTCTTCCCCGGCGCCACAACGATGAGTTTTGCGACGGCCTCCGGTCTACCTGTCGGCCCGTTCCATCGCCCTCGCATGGGAGTCATCTTGAAGCTTCTTCTCACGTCGGCGGGTATCACCAACCCGACTGTCAAGGACGCGCTTGTGCAGCTGCTGGGCAAGCCGATCGCCGAGTCCGATGCCCTGTGCATCCCCACTGCTGGGTATGGGCACCCGATGGGGAGCCCGGCCGGGGCCTGGCGTTTCATCAGCGGACAGTCCCGCCTGCCCATGTGTGACCTGGGGTGGAAGTCCTTGGGGGTGCTGGAGTTGACGGCGCTGCCCAGCATCGGTGCAGAGCGGTGGATTCCGTGGGTCCAGGAGGCGGACGTCCTGCTGGTCAACGGCGGCGATGCGCTGTATCTGGCCCACTGGATGCGCGAGTCCGGGCTGGCGGACCTCCTGCCGTCGCTGCCCGAGAAGGTCTGGGTGGGGCTCAGCGCCGGGAGCATGGTGATGACACCCCGCATCGGGGAGTACTTCGTCGAGTGGAAGGCGCCCACCGGCGACGACAGTGCGTTGGGTGTCGTCGACTTCTCGATCTTCCCGCACGTGGATCACGTCGACCTGCCGGAGAACACCATGGCCGAGGCGGAGAAGTGGGCGACCGGTCTCCCGAATCCGGCGTACGCGATCGACGACGACACCGCCATCACGGTGGTCGACGGCGTGCCGGCGGTCGTCTCCGAGGGCACGTGGAGGCACTTCCCCGCCTGAGCGGGCTACGTGACGCCGGTTTCCGGCCGGCCCCCCCGCACCAGCAGTCCTGCGCTCGGGCCAAGCGGCTCCTGGCGGCCGATCACCCGCAAGCGCTCGCTGAACCATCCGTGTCCCCGAACGGCGGCCCCCTAGAGATGACCGGCCCGGGAGCCCGCCCGTCCGAAACGGTGCCGCTGCTCGGGACGGGTCCACGGCAGGCATCGAGAGGATGACGCAACCGCGGCTCGCGGCCATCCCCCCCGTGACCCGTGACCCGTGACCCGGAGCCCGCCGCCCGCGCCCCGCGGCCGGAGCCCGCACCCCTCACCCCGTGGCCGGAGCCCGCACCCCTCACCCCGTGGCCGGAGCCCGCACCCCTCACCCCGCGCCCCCAGACCCTCCCCCCGCGGCAGAACTTCCCCCGCAGCTGGAATCAACGTGTGAAAGCTACTGTCACGGGAACCCCAAGCGAGTGCCGTCGTGAACGTGCGGCCACCCGGAGAGGCCCCGCCCCTCCGCCTCTCGCCCCTGCGATCTCGCCTCACCACCCCCCACCCCTCTCCGCTCGTCCGCGCCCCCGTCGTGCCGCGCCGGACGTGTTCCGCGTGAGCGCTGGTGCTCGTGCGTCCTCAACGCGGGCGAAGGACCCTCCATGACTGATGCCATGCCCTGCGCACCCTGGCGGCGCGCCCTGGTGACCGGTGGCGCCGGCTTCCTCGGCAGCCATCTGTGCGAACACCTGCTGAATGCAGAGGTCGAAGTCGACTGCGTCGACAACCTGCTGTCCGGTTCTCGCGAGAACGTCGCGCATCTCGACGGACTCCCCGGGTTCAGGTACCTCGAACAGGACGTCTGCGCCCCGGACGCCCCCGCCCGGCTGCCCGGCCCCTACGACCTGGTCCTGCACTTCGCCTGTCCCGCCTCGCCCGCCGACTACCTGCGGTTCCCCTTGCAGACGCTGGACGCCGGGAGCCTCGGGACACGCAACATGCTCGCGATCGCCGAGCGCGACAGCGCGCGTTTCCTGCTGGCCTCCACGTCCGAGGTCTACGGCGATCCCCTCGTGCACCCGCAACGGGAGGACTACTGGGGCAACGTCAACCCGGTCGGCCCGCGCAGCGTGTACGACGAGTCCAAGCGCTTCGCCGAGGCGTTGGTCACCGCGCACGTCGGAGCCCGCGCCGCCGACGCCGGCATCGTGCGCCTCTTCAACACCTACGGGCCGCGCATGCGCGCCCTGGACGGCCGCGCCGTGCCCACCTTCGTCTGCCAGGCCCTGGCCGGCGAGCCGCTCACGGTGGCCGGCGACGGACTCCAGACGCGGTCGCTGTGCTACGTCGACGACACCGTCGCCGGGATCCTGCTGGTGGCGGCCAGCCGTTCGGTGCGCCCCGTCAACATCGGCGGGACCGACGAGGTCACCGTCCACGAACTCGCCCACCTCATCGTCGGGCTGACCGGATCGACGTCCCGGATCGAGTTCGTCGAGCGCCCCACCGACGACCCGCAGCGACGCCGGCCCGACACAACCCTGGCCAGGGAACTGCTGGGCTGGGCGCCCCACGTGCCGTGGGAGGAGGGCATCAAGCAGACCATCGCCCACTTCGCCGCATCCCGTCCCGCCCACGTCCGGGCTTCGCACATCTGACCGTCGCCCGCCCTACGGAGGATCCGCATGCGCGTTCTGGGAATCAACGCCCTCTTCCACGACCCGGCCGCCGCCCTCGTCCTGGACGGCCGCATCGTGGCGGCGGCCGAGGAGGAGCGCTTCAGCCGGCGTAAGCACGGCAAGCGACCGGTGCCCTTCTCCGCATGGGAGCTGCCCGAACTGTCCGCCCGCTGGTGTCTCGAACAGGCCGGCCTGACCCCGTCCGACCTGGACGCCGTCGCGTACTCGTACGACCCCGAACTGGCCATCCCCGCCGATCAGTTGGGGCTGCACGACCCGTTCGACCACCTGCGCCAGGAGTACGCCCGCCTGGCTCCCTCCTTCCTCGCCGAGGCGCTTCCCGGACTCGACCCGGACAAGGTCCGCTTCGTCGCCCACCACGTCGCGCACGCCGCGTCCGCCGGCCAGGCCTCTCCGTACCCCGACTGCGCGGTCCTGGTGCTCGACGGCCGCGGCGAATGCGGTTCCCACCTGGCGGGCCGGTACGTGAACCGAGAGCTCGACGTCTTTGCCGCGCAGTCGCTGCCGGACTCGATGGGCCTGTTCTACGAGGACCTCACGCAGCATCTCGGATTCCTGCGCAGCAGCGACGAGTTCAAGGTCATGGCTCTGGCCTCCTACGGCAGGCCGCGCTTCCTGGACGCGCTGCGGGAGTACGTCCGTCCGGACGGACCGGGGCGCTTCCGGGCCCGTCCCGTCCCCTGGACGTCCCTGGTACCGGCGCGGCCCGCGGGCGCCGACTGGACGCAGGACCACGCGGATCTGGCCGCGAGTGCGCAGGCGTGTCTGGAGGAGGTGCTCCTGGAACTGGCACGGTGGCTGCACGACCGTACGGGCGCCGAAGTGCTGACCATGGCCGGGGGAGTGGCCCTGAACTGCGTGGCCAACTCCCGGCTGCACCGGGACGGCCCCTTCGACACGGTGTGGGTGCAGCCCGCGGCGGGTGACGCCGGCACGGCCCTGGGCGCGGCGCTGCACGTGGCGCATCAGAAGGAGCCGGTGGAGGCCATGCCCACGGCCGCGCTCGGGCGGGGCTGGAGCGACGCCGAACTGCGGGACTGGCTGGAACGCGCGCACATCCCGTACGAGGAGCCCGAGGACATCGCCGAGACGGTCGCCGAGGAACTGTCCCTCGACGGAGTCGTCGCGTGGTTCCAGGGCCGCAGCGAGTACGGGCCCCGGGCGCTGGGCCACCGCTCCCTGCTGGCGCACCCGGGCCGGGCCGCGAACCTGGAGCGGCTGAACGCGGTGAAGGGGCGAGAGGAGTTCCGGCCTGTCGCCCCGATGGTCCTCGCGGAGCGGGCCGCCGAGTTGTTCGACGGCCCGTTGCCCAGTCCGCACATGCTCTTCGTGCACGACGTGGCGGAGGAGTGGCGCGCGCGCATCCCGGCGGTCGTCCACGTGGACGGCACCGCCCGGATCCAGACCGTCGAGCGGACGGCGGAGCCGTTGGTGGCCCGCATGATCGAGGGCTTCGAACGCCGCACCGGCCTGCCCGTCGTGGTCAACACCAGCCTCAACACGGCCGGCCGCCCCATGGTCGACGACCCGCGTGACGCCCTGGAGTGCTTCGGCTCGGCCCCCGTGGACCTTCTCGCCCTCGGCCCCTTCGCCGTCCGACGAGCGGAGATGTTCACATGAGCGGGGCGAGGGGCCGGACCGCGCGGGCCGCCCGCGCGGGGGAGCGTAAGGGGACTGCCCCGGCTGCCCCGGCACGCCCCGCATCCGAGGTGTCCGGAAGTGCCGCGACCGGCCCGGTTGTCTCCGAGGGCGCTGAAAGCGCCGGGAATGCCCGGGCAGCCAGGACCGAGGAGTCCGCCCCACCCCTGGGCGCAACCGAGAACGCCCCCGCAACCGAGAACGCCCTCCCCGCCCTCCCCACCTACACCGTCGTCGTCCCCACCATTGGCCGCCTCTGCCTCGCCGACTGCCTACGCGCCCTCGCCGAAGCCGACGACCATCCGCCCGACCAGGTGATCATCGTCGACGACCGCCCATCCCCCGTCGCTCCTCTCCCCCTCACCACCGCCGGACCGCTGGCCGACCGGATCCGCACCCTGCACACCGGCGGCCGCGGACCGGCGGCCGCGCGCAATGCCGGCCTGCGCCTGGTCACCACCCCCTGGACCGTCTTCCTCGACGACGACGTCCAGGTGCTGCCCGCCTGGTCCCGGCTCCTGGCCCACGACCTCGGACGGGCCGGCGCCGACACCGGGGGAGTGCAGGGCCGGCTGACCGTGCCGCTCCCGGCCGACCGCAGGCCCACCGACTTCGAACGCAACACCGCGGGCCTGGAGCACGCGGCCTGGGCCACCGCCGACATGGCCTACCGAACGGCCGCGCTGACCGGGGTCGGTGGCTTCGACGAGCGCTTCCCGCGGGCTTTCCGCGAGGACGCCGACCTGGCACTGCGGATTGGTGCGGCGGGGTGGCGGCTTCAGCGGGGGCAGCGCACCACCCGGCATCCGGTGCGGTCGGCCGACCGGTGGGTGTCGGTCCGTGCCCAGCGCGGCAACGCCGACGACGTCCTGATGAGCCGACTGCACGGCCACGACTGGTGGGACCGGGCCCAGGCCCCCCGGGGCCGGTTGCCCCGGCACGCGGTCGTGACCGCCGCGGCCTTCGCCGCACCCGTCCTCGCCCTCGCGGGCCGGCCCCGGGCCGCGCGCGTGGCATGCGCCCTGTGGGCGGCGGGGACCGCCGAGTTCGCGCTGGCCCGTACCCTGCCCGGGCCGCGCACCGTACCCGAGATCGCGACCATGGCGGCCACCAGCGTGGTCATCCCGCCCCTGGCCGTCGGCCACTGGCTGACCGGACTCGTCCGGCACCGCGGGGCCGCCCCGCTGCGGGACGCGTCATGAACGCCCGCGGCCCCGCTTTCGTCACCGCTGTCCTCTTCGACCGCGACGGCACCCTCGTCGAGGACGTCCCCTACAACGGCGACCCCGGCCGGGTCCGCCTGCTGCCGGGCGCCCGCGAAGCCGTGGACCTGCTGCGCGCGGCCGGTGTCGCCACCGGCGTGGTCAGCAACCAGTCGGGCATCGGCCGGGGCCTGCTCACCCATGCTCAGGTCCGAAGCGTCAACGCCCGCACGGACGAACTGCTCGGCGGACTGGGCACCTGGGCCTACTGCCCCCACCTGCCCGACGCCGGATGCGCGTGCCGCAAACCACGGCCCGGACTGGTGCTGCGGGCCGCCCGCGACCTCGGCAGGCCGCCGTACGCATGCGTCGTGGTCGGCGACATCGCCGCCGACGTGCAGGCCGCGCGGGCCGCCGGAGCCCGCGGCGTCCTGGTGCCCACTGCGGTCACCCGGCCCGAGGAGATCGCCGACGCCGACGAGACGGCCCCGGACCTGCTCACGGCCGTGCGGCTGCTGCTCGCCGACACACGAGGTGAACCGTCGTGAGGGCCGTGGTCGTACGGCTCGACAGCTTCGGCGACGTCCTGCTCGCCGGGCCCGCCGTCCGCGCGGTCGCCGCGCACTGCACCTACGTCACCCTGCTGTGCGGACCCCGCGGCGCACCGGCCGCCCGGTTGCTGCCCGGCGTCGACGAGGTCCTCGTGTGGGAGGCGCCGTGGGAGGGCTTCGACCCGCCCGCCGTCGCCGAGGCTGACGTCGAGGGCCTGGTCCGGCGGCTGAGGGAGGCGGCGTTCGGTGCGGCCCTGATCCTGACCTCGTTCCACCAGAGTCCGCTGCCCGCCGCACTGTTGCTGCGGCTGGCCGGTGTCGGACGGATCGGCGCGGACAGCGTCGACCACCCCGGTCGACTGCTCGACGTACGGCACCGGCGGCGCCCGCACCGCCACGAGGCCGAGGCGGCGCTCGACACCGCCGAGGCGATGGGGTTCGGGCTGCGCCCCGGGGACGACGGGAGGCTGCGTGTGCTGCCGTCGCCCGACACCGCGACCCTGACCGGCAACGGCCCCTACGTCGTTGTCCACCCCGGTGCCAGCGCACCGGCCCGGGCCTGGAGCCCCGCCCGCCACGAGGAGCTTGTCGCCCTGCTCGCCGACCACGGCCACCGGGTCGTCGTCACGGGCGGCCCGGACGAGCGGGACCTCACCCGGCGGGTCAGCGGGGACACGGCGCTCGACCTCGGGGGCCGCACCGACCCCCGGACCCTGGCCGGAGTCATGCGCATGGCCGACGCGGCCGTGTGCGGCAACACCGGCCCCGCCCACCTGGCGGCCGCCGTCGGGACGCCGGTCGTCTCCCTCTTCTCCCCGGTGGTCCCGGCGGAGCGCTGGGCCCCCTGGGGCGTGCCGTGCGTGCTGCTCGGCGACCAGGGTGCCGCGTGCGCGGACGGCAGAGCCCGGCACTGCCCCGTCCCCGGACATCCGTGCCTGGACGGGGTGTCGCCCGAGGAGGTGGTGACCGCGGTGCAAAAGCTCCTGTGACCGGCCCGAGCAGAAGGACCCCCCACATGAACATCCTGGTATGGCACGTGCACGGCTCGTGGCTGACGACGTTCGTGCAAGGCCCGCACAGCTGTCTGGTGCCCGTGACGGAGGATCGCGGACCCGACGGACTCGGCCGGGCCAGGACCTGGCAGTGGCCCGACAGCGTCCGCGAGATGACGCCCGATCAGCTGCGCGCGGCCGACATCGACCTGATGGTGCTGCAACGGCCGCACGAGATCGAACTGGCCCACCGCTGGACCGGCAGGCGGCCCGGTGCCGACGTGCCGGCCGTCTACGTCGAGCACAACAGCCCCCACGAGTCACCCGTGGACACGCGCCACCCGCTCGCCGGGCGGTCGGACATCCCGCTCGTGCACGTCACTCACTTCAACGAACTGATGTGGGACAACGGGCGGGCCCCGACCGAGGTGATCGAGCACGGGATCATCGACCCCGGCCACCTGTGGACGGGCCAGGAGCAGCGCGCCGCGGTCGTCGTCAACGAACCCGTACGGCGCGGCCGTACGACCGGCACCGACCTGCTGCCCCGCTTCGCCCAGTGGGCTCCGCTGGACGTGTTCGGCATGCGCACCGAGGGGCTCGCCCACCACCTCGGCCTGCCGCCCGACCGCTGCCGCAGCCGGGACCTCCCCCAGAGCGAGCTGCATCCGGCGATGGCCCGCTGCCGGCTGTATCTGCACCCCGTGCGCTGGACTTCGCTGGGCCTGTCCCTGCTGGAGGCCATGTACCTCGGGATGCCCGTGGTGGCGCTGGCCACGACCGAGGTGTGTGAGGCGGTCCCGGACACGGCGGGGGTCGTCTCCAACCGCATGCACGTCCTGCGCAGCGCCGTCCGCGGGCTGCTCGCCGACCGCGACCACGCGCGCCGGACAGGGGAGGCCGCCAGGGCCGCGGTACAGGCCCGCTACGGACAGCGGCGGTTCCAGGACGACTGGGACCGCCTCATCAAGGAGGTCACCCGATGAGCCACCCCTCGGCCGGACGTGTCGCCATGGTCTCCGAGCACGCCAGCCCGCTGGCCGGACTCGGCGGACCCGACGCGGGCGGACAGAACGTCTACGTGGCCCAGCTGGCCCGGTTGCTCGCGCGCCGCGGACACGAGGTCACCGTCTACACGCGCCGCGACAGCCCCCGCACGCCCGAGCGGGTCACCACACCCGACGGTGTCCGTGTCGTGCACGTCCCGGCCGGACCGGCCGCCCCCATACCGAAGGACGAACTCCCGCCGTACATGCCGGAGTTCGGCGCATGGCTGGCCCGGGAATGGCAGGAGTGGCGGCCGGACGTCGTGCACGCCCACTTCTGGATGTCCGGCACGGCGGCGCTGGCCGGGGCGCGGGATCTGGGCGTGCCCGTCGTGCAGACGTACCACGCGCTGGGCACGGTCAAGAGGCGCTACCAGGGAGCCGCCGACACCAGCCCGTCCAACCGTGTGTCGATCGAGACGGCCGTGGGCCGTGCGTGCGACGCGATCCTCGCCACCTGCCGGGACGAGGTGGCCGAACTCCTCGCCATGGGGCTGCCCCGGCGGAACATCACGGTCGTCCCCTGCGGGGTGGACCCCGAACAGTTCGCCCCGGCTCCCCGGGGCGGGCGCACCCGGTCCGGCCCGCGACGACTGCTGACCGTCGGGCGGCTCGTCCCCCGCAAGGGCTTCGACCGCGCCATCCGGGTCCTCTCCCACGTCCCCGACGCCGAACTCGTCATCGCCGGCGGCCCGGAGCCCGATCTGCTCTTCGCCGAACCCGAGGCCGAACGGCTCCTGTCGATCGCCCAGGAACACCGGGTCGCCGACCGCGTCACGTTCCTCGGCGGAGTGGGACGCGACCGGATGCCGCACCTGATGGCCGACGCCGATCTGGTCCTGTCGCTGCCGCGCTACGAACCCTTCGGCATTGTGCCCGTCGAGGCGATGGCCTGCGGAACGCCCGTCGTGGCCACCGCGGTGGGCGGCCAGCTCGACACCGTGGCGGACGGCCGCACCGGTGTCCTGGTACCGCCCGGCGACGGAGACGAACGGCGGATCGGCGCCCTGATCCGCGACCTGCTCGACGACCCCGAGCGGCTGGCGCGCTACGGCTCCCAGGGCCGCCGGCGCGTCCTGGACCGCTACACCTGGGACCGCGTGGCCGACGGAGTCACCGGCGTCTACGGCGCCGTCTCGTCCCTGCCCTCGCTCTCGGGAGCCGTCCGATGAAACTCGTCACCGACACCACCCACTGCGACGACCTGATGCGGGCGCTCCCGCAGTTCCGCCACGACGCCGCCCGGCTACGGCGCTGGGGCGCGAGCCTCGCCGACCGGCTCTGCGGCGGTGCGCGGCTGCTGGCCGCCGGCAACGGGGGCAGCGCCGCCCAGGCGCAGCACCTGACCGCCGAACTGGTCGGCCGCTACCGCGCCGACCGCCCGCCGTTCTCCGCGCTGGCCCTGCACGCCGACACCTCCGCCACCACCGCCATCGCCAACGACTACGGCGTCCAGGAGATCTTCGCCCGGCAGGTCTGCGCGCACGGCCGCGCCGGAGACGTCCTGGTGCTGCTGTCCACCAGCGGCGCCAGCGCCAACCTGCTCGTCGCCGCCGCCGAGGCGCAGCGCCTGGGCATGTGCGTGTGGGCCGTCACCGGTCCCGCGCCCAACCCTCTGGAGGCCGCCGCCGACGAGGCGCTGTGCGTGGCCGCGGACACCGCCGCCACCGTGCAGGAACTGCATCTGGTCGCCGTGCACATGCTGTGCGAGTCGTTCGACGAGTCCGTGGAGCGTCGCACGGCCCGTCGGCGAGGCAGGCAGGCCGGGCCGAACTGGGCCGTGGCGGGGGAGGAGCGCCGATGAGGACTCCGGCCCCGCTGCTCGTCGTGGGGGACGCCCTGCTCGACCGCGATGTGTCCGGACGGGCCGAGCGCCTCGCGCCCGACGCGCCGGTGCCGGTCGTCGACGGAGCCGGACACGCCGTGCGGCCGGGCGGCGCGGCTCTGGCGGCCTGTCTCGCCGCGACCGACGGGCGGGAGGTCACCCTGGTTACGACCCTTGGCGAGGATCCGGCCAGCGAGTCGGTGCGCGCGATGCTGGCCGGCCGCGTCCGGGTGGTGGCGCTGCCGCTGTCCGGAGCCCTGAGCAGCAAGACCCGCATCCTCGCCGGGGACCGGCCGCTGCTGCGCCTGGACGAGGGGGACGGCCGTGCAGGCGGGTCGACGCGGGAGGCGTTGCGGGAGATCGCCGGCGCGATCGCCGTCCTGGTCGCCGACTACGGCCGGGGCACCGCCGACGTGCTGCGCGAGGCGCTCGCCGAGGCGGCGGGCCGGGTGTCCGTGGTGTGGGATCCGCACCCCCGCGGGCAGGCACCGGTGCCGGGCGTCCGCGTGGCGACGCCGTCCGCGAGCGAGGCGCGCGCCTTCGCCGCGGGGGAGGCGGAACCCGGCGGCCCGCTGAGGAGCGCGGCACGGGACGCGGCCGCGCTCGTCGAAGCATGGCGGTCGACGTCCGTGGCGGTGACCCTGGGCGGGCGCGGCGCGCTGCTGTCGTACGGCGGAACCCCGCTGATGGTGCCCTCGCCGCAGCACGCGCAGGGCGACCCCTGCGGGGCCGGTGACCGGTTCGCGGCCACGACGGCCGGACTGCTGGCGGACGGCGAACTCACCGAGGACGCCGTGCGCGGCGCGGTCCACGCGGCCACGCGGTACGTCGCCGAGGGCGGTGCACGCGCACTGGCCGCGGGCGATCACCTGGCGGCTTCGGACGACACCGCCTTCGGCGTCCGGCCCGCTGCCCGGGGTGTTTCCTCCGGGGAGCCCCACCGCTCGGCCTCGGGTGGCGCCCTGTCGTGGGCCGAGGACGATGCCGTGACTTTTGTGGACGACCCCACCGGCGAGGCCTTGCGCGTCGCCACCGCAGTGCGAGCGGACGGCGGGACCGTCGTCGCCGCCGGCGGCTGCTTCGATCTGCTGCACGCCGGGCACGTGGGCCTGCTCCAGGAGGCCCGCCGCTGCGGCGACTGCCTGGTGGTGTGCGTCAACTCGGACGCCTCCGTACGCCGGCGCAAGGGCGAGAGCCGGCCCCTCGTGCCGCTCGCGGACCGGATCCGGGTCCTGCGCGCACTGGAGTGCGTGGACGCGGTCGCCGTGTTCGACGAGGACACGCCCGAACGGCTGCTGGCCGAGCTGCGCCCGCACATCTGGGCCAAGGGCGGCGACTACGCGCGCAGCCCGATGCCGGAGGCGGAGCTCGTGGCGGGCTGGGGCGGCCAGACCGTGCTCTTCCCCTACCTCGACGGCCGCTCCACCACAGGGATCGCCGAACGCGCCGCCCTCACCCCGCACGCGCTCGGCGTGGCGGGAGGAGACCGACGGTGATCGCGGAAGGAAGGCCGCGGCGGCCCCGCCTGCTGGTGCTGCGCGCACTGGGGCTGGGTGACCTGCTCACCGGGGTCCCCGCGCTGCGCGGGATCCGGCGCGCCTTTCCGGCTCACCAGGTCGTCCTCGCCCTGCCGGGAGCCCTCACCGACGCCGCGCTCGCCACCGGCGCCGTCGACGCCGTACTGCCGGCCGAAGCCCCCGGCAGGGCCGTGCCGTCACTGGAGCACTGGCCGTTCGCCCCGCCGGACCTCGCCGTCGACCTGCACGGCAACGGACCCGAGAGCCGTGACGCCCTCGCCGCCCTGCGCCCGCGGCGCCTGCTCGCCCACGCCGACCACGACCCGCCCCTGTGGCGGGCGGACGAGCACGAACGGCAGCGGTGGTGCCGCTTCTTGGGGGCCCATGGCATCACCGCCGCACCGGACGACGTACGGCTGCCCCCTCCGGTCGCCTCCTCCCCGGCACCGGGAGCCGTCGTCGTCCACCCCGGCGCGGACGCCCCCGCGCGCCGCTGGCCGGCCGAGCGCTTCGCCGCTCTCGTCCGCTGCCTGCGCGCGGCTGGTCACCGGGTCGTCGTCACCGGCGGTCCGGGCGAGGACGCGCTGGTGCGGAGCGTCGCCGCGCGCGCGGGGCTGTCGGCCGGGGATGTGCTGCTCGGCGGCCTCGCCTTCGGCGACCTGTCGGCGCTTGTCGCCCGTGCCGCGCTCCTCGTGAGCGGCGACACCGGACTCGCCCACCTCGCCGTCGCCCACGCCACGCCGTCCGTCACGCTCTTCGGCCCGGTGTCGCCCCGGCTGTGGGGACCGCCCCGCACCCGCCGCCACACGGCCCTGTGGAAGGCCGGCCCGCCCGGCGACCCGCACGGCACGGACCCCGACCCCTGTCTGCTGCGCATCGACGCCGATGAGGTCTCCACCGCCGCGCTGGCACACCTGCCCCGCCCGAGCAGCCTGATCCCCGAGGAAGGCGGCCCCCGTGCCCTCGCCCACCAACCAGCCTCCCGACGACAGGGTCACGGTCGCGGTGATCACCCGTGACCGCCCGGCCAGTCTCCTGCGCACCCTCGACGCGCTGAGCGGCCTGCCGGAACGCCCACCGGTCATCGTCGTCGACAACGGCGGCGACGACTCGCTGCCCGGCACCCTCACGGACCACCCGTCCGCGGCCCGCCTGCTGCGCCCCCGCGAGAACACCGGCGCGCTCGGCCGCAACCTCGCCGTGCACATGGCCCTGACGCCTTACGTCGCCTTCAGCGACGACGACTCCGGGTGGTCGCCGGGAGCGCTGCGGCGCGCCGCCGACCTGCTCGACGCCCACCCCCGGCTCGGCGTACTGGCCGCGCGCACCCTCGTCGGGCCCGAAGGCGCCGAGGATCCCCTCAACACCATCCTCGCCTCCTCCCCGCTGCCGCCCGAACCGGACCTGCCCGGCCGCCCCGTGCTGGGCTTCCTGGGCTGCGCCTGCGTGGTACGCAGGGAGGCGTTCCTCGCCGCGGGAGGCTTCCACCCACTGCTCTTCTTCGGCGCGGAGGAGACACTCCTCGCCTACGACGTCGCCGCCCGCGGCTGGGGCGTCGTCTACGAACCGTCGATGACCGCCTGGCACGACCCCGAACCGACGGGCCGCACGGGCCGCGACCCTCTGATCCGCCGCAACGAAGTACTGACCCTGTGGCTGCGCCGCCCGCTGCGCCTCGCCCTGAAAGCGAGCGCCCGCCTCGCGACGGCCGCCGTCGCCGACCGCTCAGGCGCCCGCCGCGCCCTGTACGAGCTTCTCGTACGGCTGCCCGCCGCCCTCGTCCAGCGCCGACGCCTGCCCGAACGGGTCGAGCACGCGGCGGGACTGCTGGACCGTCGCACACCAGGAGACGAGGCGTGAGCGCGGGCCCGCAGCACCCCGACGGCCGTACCACCGTGGTGGTCATCACCCACAACCGGCGCACCGAACTCCTGCGCACCCTGGGCAAGCTGCACCGGCTGCCCGAGCGGCCGGAGGTCATCGTCACCGACAACGCCTCCACCGACGGGACGGCCGAAGCGGTCCGCACCGACTTTCCCCGCGTCCGGCTGCTGTGCCCGGGCCGCAACCTGGGCGCCGTGGGCCGCAACCTGGCGGTGCGCGGTGTCCGTACGCCCTACGTCGCGTTCTGCGACGACGACAGCTGGTGGGAACCCGGCAGCCTGCGCCGCGCGGGCGACATCCTCGACGCGTGTCCGGGCCTGGCGGCCGTCACCGCCCGGATCCTCGTGCAGCCGGGCGGAGCGGACGACCCCGTCGTGGCGGAACTGCGCCATTCACCGCTGGCCGGACCCGGCTGGCTGCCCGGCCCCGCCCTCGGCTCCTTCCTCGCCGCCGCCACCGTCCTGCGCGCTGACGCCTTCCGCGGCGCGGGCGGCTTCCACCCGGGCCTGTGGCTGGGCGGGGAGGAGGAGCTGCTGGCCACCGATCTGCTGCGCCAGGGCTGGTGGCTGACGTACGCGGAGGACCTGCTCGTCCACCATCAGGCCTCGGTGCTGCGGGACAGCACGCGCCGCCGGATCCTGGGGCTGCGCAACACCCTGTGGTTCACGTGGCTGCGCCGCCCGCTGCTGCCCGCACTGCGGCGGACGGCCCAACTGCTCGTCCAAGTTCCCCGGGACCTGCCCTCGGCCCGCGCCACCGCCGAGGCGCTGGCCGGGCTGCCGTGGGTATTGCGCCAACGCGCCCCGGTGGGACCGGAACTGGAGCGCATGCTGTCCACCCTGGAACGGGCCCGGCGCCACTCGGACGCCCGCAAATATGTGGGTTGAGGCAGGGGTCGAACAGGCGTTTCGCTTGCCTTCGCCCCGTCATGGGGGAAAGGGTGGTGCTTACGGTTCGGACGGGCGGACCTGCCGGGCGGAGCGTGCGAGCGGTGCTCCAGTGGTCCCTGTGCGCAACCGAATGTCCCGGTGAGGATCTATGGCGATTCGTACTCCATTGACCGTGCTCCCGGCCTCCGATCGGGCGAGAGTCGTCTGTCTGTCCGGCGCACTGGAGGACGACGTCTGCGAGCGGCTCGCGCGGGAACTGGGGCAGCACCTGGACACCGCCGCGCGGCAGGGGCAGCGGCTGGTGCTCGACCTGTCCGCCGTCGAGTTCATCGGCGACGCGGCCCGGCAAGCCCTGCGCAGCGCCACGGACCACCTGGCCCGCGAGCCCGTGCCGGTGGTGGCCGCGGCCTCGGCGGGCGCGGCGCTGGAGCGGGTGCATGCCGTCGGCCTCCACGTCTACGACACGCTCGCCGATGCGCTGCTGTCACTGCCCCGGACACCGGACCTCGGCGCGTCGACGACTCCGGACACGCGCAGTGAGGTGTTCGGGATGCGGGCCAAGGCCCGTACGACCGCCTTGATCGGCATGGCTCAGGGCATGCTGATCGAACGCTACGGCCTGTCGGGTTCCGACGTCGCCTTCGCCCTGCTCCGGCGGGGGTCCCAGCATTTCAACCTGCCCTTGCGGGTGCTTGCTTCGGCCCTCCTCACGGCCCCGCCGCCGCAGACCGACGAGACGTGGTTTCCCGGACGCACCACGCACATACCGCCCCCCGCGGCCGGCTTCCTCAGCGCCCACGGCGTGGCCGCCGGCGACCGGAGGCAGGTGCTGGTGGCGGCTCTGCACGAGGCGGTGGTCCGCTGTGAGGCGGACGCGGCCGAGGTACATCTCACCGACCCGGCGCAGGACGACGTGCTCTTCCTCGAGGAGCACCATGGTCTGCACGCCGGCTACTGGGATCAGGTCGCCCTCGTCACGGGGCCTCCCGTGGTGTGCGCCCGGGCGCAGCGAGACCTCGCACCCGTCACCGTGCCCGACGTCGCCACGGACCCCGCTCTCGCGGACCACCCCGCGGGAGACGTCCTCCTGGCGGCGGGCAGCCGCGCGGTCCACAGCCACCCGCTGATCGCCGCCGACGGCCACTGCACCGGCACGGTGACCCTGCACTGGGCGAAGCCGGGATCCTGGCTGACGACTGCGCAGGAACGCGGCCTCGACACCCTGGCGGCCGAGCTGGCGGCGTGGCGTTCCTGGTACCGGCGCACGGTGGTCCTGGACGCGCTTGAGTACCTCCACCGGCACCGCGATCCTGTTGCCCCGCCCGAAGGGGTGTGAGGCGGCGGAAGCCGCTGGAGGGACTGAAGAAAGGTCGGGGACCGGTATGCGTCACAGCCGGGGCTTGGTCTCCCAGCGGGGGCCCATGTCGGGGGTGTCGACTCCCGCCAGTTCCGTCACCAGGCGGTGCACCTGCGTCAGATCGTGGAGCAGCGCCCGCGTCTCGCTCGGCGGTATGTCCGCCTGCCGGGCGATGTCGTCCAGGAGCACGGCATCGCCGTCGTGCGCCGCCTGCGCCGCCGTCACCGCCTGGAACACCCGCTCGTGCTCCTGGGTGTACTCCTGGTGCTCGCCGTCGACGAACGTCCGCTCCGGGCCTTCCGCCGCCGGGTCCTTGATCGGCTCCTCGGCCAGATCGCCGGCGCGCCACTGCTGCTTGCCGCGGTGCTGCGCCGCGATCCGCTCCTCGTGCGTCACGGAACCGCCGTGGCGCAGATGCGTCCGCTGCTTGGAGGCGCCCGTGGTCTCGTTGCGGGCGCTGGGGCTCTCGCCGGCGGCCGCCGCCTCACGGGCCGCGGCCCTGCGCTCCTCCTCGTTGCCTTCCATCTTCTTGCGGACCATGATGCTCTCCTGTCCTCGTCCTCTGCCGTTCCTCCCGCTCGGGTCAGCGGTCCAGTTCCTCCTCGATCGGCGGCTTCGGCGCGTCGCGCAGATGCTGGGACTGGCCCGGCCTGCCGCCCTTGCGTGCCTGCTCGGCGCGCTGTGCGGGACTCAGGCCGAGGTCGGAGGCGGGGTCCACCCGTACCGACCGCGCCACCTCTTCCTTGTTCGCGTACTCGTCCGGCGGGATGGCACGTAGCGCCGCGACGACCTCCTCCGATCCGCCGCTCGCCTTGCTGGCGGCCTCCACCAGTTCGTCCTTGGTCGCCGGGAAGTCGACGTCCTTCAGGGCGTTCACGACCTCTCGGGCACTCGTGCCGTATGCCATGACCTGCTCTCCGTTCCGGTGTGTGGGGCTCCGGTCTGGGTCTCGGGGCCGCCGGGTACCCCGACACCGCTGGCCCTTTCGTCGCTTTGTCTCCCTTTTTCACACGGATGGTGAACCTGGCTGCGGCGGAAGGTGAGCGGGCACGGCCCGGTGGTCGCGGCCGGCTGCGGCGCGGATCACCGGACGTCACGAGAAACGACATGACGCGTACCCGGATGGCTGGTGACGGAGACGCAAAGGTCGGACCCACCTGAAGTGAGGACGCCCAGCCCGGGTACTCGGCCGGCCTTATGGACAAGGGCCCTCGCACGAGACGAGAGACACCTGGCGCGCGGACGGCGTCACGACAGATGGCGCCGTCAACGCCGTGGTGCCGGGCGGCCGATGGCTTCGCGCTGGGAGGGCTGTAGGCGTGTTCGACCTCATTGCAACGGAGGGCCCGGCAAATCTGCCGTACGCCCGCCACCAAATGGCCCTGACCTTGGGCTGGCACATCATCTTCGCCTGTTTCGGCATCGCGTTCCCCGCGATCGTGGTGTTCACCGAGTGGCTGGGTCACCGGCGGGCCGACGAGGTGCTGTCGAGCCTCGCCCACACCTGGGCCAAGGCCATGGGAGTGCTGTTCGCGGCGGGTGCGGTGTCGGGAACGCTGTTGTCGTTCGAGATGGGCATCCTGTGGCCGGGCCTGATGGACCGCTTCGGTGAGGTGTTCGGTTTTCCGTTCGTCCTGGAGGGATTTGCCTTCTTCGTGGAGGCGATCTTCGTCGGGGTGTACTTGTTCGGATGGAATCGTCTGTCGCCGCGGGCCCACATGCTCAGCGCACTGCCGATGGTCATAGCGGGAATCGCGGGCGCGTTCTTCGTGGTCTCGGCGAACGCCTGGATGAACAACCCGACCGGCTTCCGCCTGGACGCCGAGGGGAACGTGATCGATGCCAGGCCGTGGGCAGCGATGTTCGGGCCCTCCACCTGGCCCCAGTTCACCCATATGTGGCTGGCCGCGTTCATGGTCACCGGCTTCTTGATCGCCTCGGTGTACGCCGTCGGGATGCTGCGCGGCCGACGTGACCGCTACCACCGGCTGGGGCTGCTCATCCCGCTCACCGTCGCGGTGTTCTTCACACCCGTTCAGATCGGCGTGGGGGACTGGATCGCCAACACCGTCGCCGACAATCAGCCCGCCAAACTGGCCGCGATGGAGGGCCAGTACAAGACCACGGCGGGGGCCGACCTGTCGCTCGGCGGACTCTACGTCGACAAAGAGCTGCGGTACGCCCTGGAGATCCCCAACGGGCTGTCGCTGCTGACCCATCACGACCCCGACGGCGTGGTGCCCGGCCTGGAGGAGACGCCGGCGGACCAGCGGCCCCCGGTCAACGTCGTCCACCTCGCGTACAACGCCATGGTCGCCATCGGCACCGCACTGCTGGGGCTGGCCGCCTGGTTCGGCCTGGTGTGGTGGCGGCGACGACGGATCCCCCGTACGGCTTGGTTCTTGCGCGCCGTGGGCGTTTCCGGGGCCGCGGCCGTGGTGGCCATGGAAGCCGGCTGGGTCACCACCGAGGTCGGCAGGCAGCCGTGGATCGTCTACGGGCTCATGCGAACCGAGGATGCGGTCAGCCCGGCAAGCGGTCTTGCCTGGGGTCTGGCGGCGGTGATTCTCGTGTACAGCATGCTGACCGTGTTCACCGTGGTCGTCCTGCGCCGGCTGGCGCGCGGCCGTGACACCCTCGCACCGCAGGAAGAGGAAGCGACACGATGACGCTCGCGTACGTCGTGCTGGGGGCGGCCTTTGTCGGCCTGATCGCCTACGCCCTGTTCGCCGGTGCCGACTTCGGCGGCGGCATCTGGGACCTGCTGGCCGGTGGCACCGAACGGGGACGTGCCGTGCGCGAGCGGGTCGAGCACTCGATCGGACCGGTGTGGGAGGCCAACCACGTGTGGCTGATCTTCGTGCTGGTGGTGCTGTGGACGGGGTTCTCGGGAGGGTTCGCCGCCGCCGTCACCACCCTCTACATCCCCCTCACCCTCGCCGCGTTCGGGATCATCGCCCGCGGTGCGGCGTTCGCGTACCGCAAGAGTGTCGGAACCCTGCAGATGCGCCGTTTCTTCGGTGCGGCGTTCGCGTTGTCCTCCCTTCTGACCCCCTTCTTCTTCGGTGCGGTCGTCGGCGGAGTCGCCTCCGGCCGGGTGCCGCCCCGTATCGCCGGCGGGGACGTGGTGACCAGTTGGGCCAACCCGACCTCAATGCTGGGCGGCAGCCTCGCCGTTCTGGTCTGCGCCTACCTGGCGGCGGTGTTCCTGTGCGGCGACGCCCGCCGCGACGGAGAGCACGAGCTGGCCGAGGCGTTCCGCCGCCGCGCCCTGGCGGCCGCCGTCGTCACCGGCGTGGTGGGTCTGGCCGGCATCGCGGTGCTGCGAGCGGACGCGCCCGTCCTCTTCGACGGGCTGACCGGCCGGGGCCTCCCGGCGGTGCTGCTGTCGGTCGTCGCCGGGCTGACCGCGCTCGCCCTCCTGGTGACCCGCCGCTACATCGCCGCGCGGCTCACCTCCGCGCTCGCCGTCACCGCCATCCTGGTGGGCTGGGCCGCGGGCCAGTACCCATACCTCCTCCTGCCCTCACTGACCGTCGAGCAGGCCGCCACCGGCCGTTCCACCCTGCTGGCCCTGCTCGTCGCCCTGTGCGCGGGCACGGTGATCCTCGTCCCAGCGCTGGCCTTCCTGTACACCCTGTTCCAACGACCCCCGTACGCGCCCGAGCCCCTGAGCCATGGTCACCGTCACTCGGGCCGGACCGAACCGAAGTGACCCCTTACCAGCGACATCGACTTCCTGCGTGCTTACGTCGGGTTCTCGGTCGCTGAGTCGATGGAATTCGCGGAAGAACGCGCCCTCGGGGTGTCGTTGACCGACTCGGTCCGTGGCCGCACGGAGTCGTGCGGGTCAGTGGTGTGGCCGTCAACGTGAGGCATCCGTCGCCCGTTGGCCCGGTCGCGGGCAAGCCGGTGATAGAGCGCCTCGTATGCGGAGGCCATGTTCAGGATGTCGAAGCGGTGGCGTACTCGATCCCGGCAGGCCCGTGCAGAGAGCTGGTCGACGGAGCGGAGCGCCGCGGGGAGCTGTTCGGGGCCGTCGCAGATGAAGCCGGTGACGCCGTCCTCGATGATTTCCGGTACCGAGCCGCGGCGCAGGGCGACGACCGGTGTGCCGCAGGCCATGGCCTCCACCATGACCATGCCGAAGGGCTCTTCCCAGCAGATGGGGAAGACGAGGCAGCGAGCGTGGGCGAGCAGGTCGAGTTTGGTGGCGTGATCGGCTTCGCCGATCCATTGGGCGTCCTCGCCCAGCCGGGGCAGGACCTCTGCGTCGATGTAGGGGCGCTCCGCGGGGTCGTTGCACCCGCCGGCGATGACAATGGGCATTCCCGCCTGACGGGCTGCGTCTATGGCCAGATGGACTCCCTTGTCCGCGGCGAGCCGGCCGAGGAATACGGCGTAGCGGTCCTTTTGGTGGCGGTAGGGGTAGTCGGCGGTGCGTACCGCGTTGAATATCTGGCCGGACCACGAGATGTCCGGGGCCTGTGCCTGCTGGGCTTGGGAGAGGGCCACAAGATGCACCGTGTCGCCCAGGGCGCGGTAGTACTCGCCGATCACTCCCGAGACGGGTCCGTGCGCGGTCACCACGGTGGGGGCGCGGCGGCGGTGTGCCTGAAGGGGGCCTGCGGTGCTGTGGTCGTGGATGACGTCGGGGCGCAGGGAAGCCAGTATCGTGGCCGCTCGGGCGGCATGGACCACTTCCGGCCCGACACTTCCCAGTCGCTCGCCCTGCGGGGTGTCGTAGGTGGGGGAGAAGTGGCCTCGGGTTCCGTTGTGGCCCACGCCGATGACGGTGACCCGGTGGCCCAGTTCGACGAGGCCGTCGACCAGGGCCGCGCACATCGCCTCGATCCCTCCGTAGCCGGCCGGGGGGAGTTCGAACCAGGGCGTCGAGAGCATCGCGATGTTCAGCGGGGTGGTGCCGAGCATGGCGTCACTCTCCTGTCGGCAACTGGTCAGGGGCGTGGTGGTTCGGTGCCGCGCTGAGGGGCCGACGGGACTGGCGCACGATCTCTATGTCGTCGGGCAGCCCGGTGAGGCGGGTCGACTCGCTGTCCACCTCCAGGTCCACACTTCGGCCGGCCAGTGAGATGTTGTGGATTTGCAGACGTCCGTAGCGGGCGGGCCAGGCCGGGGCGACCCAGATCTGACCGTGCGACATCCAGGGGTCGATCCGCAGGAGCGCGCGTACCAGTTGGACCGGGCTGGCCGCGGCCCAGGCCTGCGGTGAGCACGAGGTGGGGTACGGCAGCGGCGCGTCGTAGTCGCTGCGGTCGAAGCCGCAGAACAGCTCGGGCAGGCGGCCCCCGAAGGCCTCCGCGGTGTCGAGGATTGCGGTCGCCACCTGCTGGGCCTGTTCCACGAAGCCGTACCGCATCAGGCCGGTGGCGATGAGGGCGTTGTCGTGCGGCCAGATGGAGCCGTTGTGGTAGCTCATGGGGTTGTACGCGCCCATCGTGGACGCCAGGGTGCGCACGCCCCAGCCGGTGAACATCTCCGGTGACAGCAGGCGCTCAGCGACCTGTTCGGCCTTGTCACGGTCGGCGATGCCGGTCCAAAGGCAGTGGCCCATGTTGGAGGCCAGGGCGTCGATCGGGCGTTTGTCCCGGTCCAGGCCGACCGCGTACCACCCGCGTTCGGGCAGCCAGAACCGCTCGTTGAAGGCTTCCTTCAGCGCGGCTGCCCGCTGCGTCCAGTGCTCGACCGCCTTGAAGTCCCCGGCCTCGTGGGCGAAGTGTGAGCGCACGACGTAGGCCGCGTAGACGTAGCTCTGCACCTCGCACAGGGCGATCGGCGGTTCGGCCAGGCTGCCGTCGGCGAAGTTGATGCCGTCGTAGGAGTCCTTCCACCCCTGATTGACCAGGCCGCTGCCGGTCATCCGCTGGTACTCCACGAAGCCGTCGCCGTCCCGGTCGCCGTACTCCTCGATCCATTGCAGCGCGCGGTCGGCATGCGGCAGCAGCGCCTCGACGGCGTCGGGCGCGATGCCCCACCGGCTGAGCTCCCCGAGAACGACCACGAACAACGGGGTGGCGTCGGCGGTGCCGTAGTAGACACTGCTGCCGCTGCGGGCCAGCGGGAAGTTCAGGCCGAACCGGGTTTCGTGCAGGATGCGCCCGGGCTGTTCCTCGGTGTCCGGGTCGACCTTGCTGCCCTGGTCGCGGGCCAGGGTCTGCAGGGTGCCCAGGGCCAGGTTCTGGTCCAGTGGCAGAGCCATGTAGGAGGACAGCAGCGAGTCGCGGCCGAAGAGGGCCATGAACCAGGGGGCACCCGCGGCGATTGCCGTGCGTTCGGGATGCTGCGGGTCGAAGATGCGCAGCGCTCCCAGGTCCTCCATGCTGCGCTGCAGCGTCCTGTGCAGTTCCGGATCCTCGATGTCGGTGACGCGCGGGACGCTCTCGCGCCAGGCACGCAGGCGGCGCGCCGGCCCCGCCTCGCCGGGTTCCGCGCCCGGGGGGAAGACTCCGCTGACCTCCTCGCCGTCGATGCTGGGGCAGACGAGGACGGTGGCGTGCCATTCGCCGCGCGCCGGCAGCTCGGCCAGGAGATCCAGCCCGTCCGGCCGCGCAGTGGCACCGCTGCTCGCCACCCGCACGCCGCGCACGGAGTCCCCCGAGCGCAGCACGAGTTCCAGGGTGTCGCCGGTGGCAGTGGCCCTGACCTTGCCCACCCCGCGTACGCGGCTCTCCTTGACCGCGAACAGATCGGCGAAGTCGGCGCCCACGCGCAGGGAGACCGCCACCGTCATCGGACGCGCGCTGAGGTTGCGCAACCGGAGGTCCTCGCGCATCCCCTCGCCGACGTAGCGCCGACGTTCCAGCAGGACTTCGCTCTGCGAACCGTTCGGCGGGACGCGGGAGACGAACGTGGTGCTGTAGGGGTCCTTGGAAAGGACGGTGAGATGGTGCGGCCGGCGGCCGTCCACCCGGATCTGCCAGTCGGAGAGGATCCGCATGTCGCGGAAGAACAGCCCCTGCGGCACCTCCGCCTCCATGTCGCCCGAGGTGCCCGAGACGCAGAACGTCGGCCCCTCGACCAGTGTGACGGTGGCCTCCGTGAGCACGGCTGGTTCCGTCTCCTGGATGACGGCGCCGACGTCGTCGGTCATGCCTCCTCCCGGCTGGAGGCGCCCACGAGGGCCTCGAAGTCCCGGGGAAGCTGGGACATCACCTGGCGGAACTCCCCGTCACTGACCGCGTCCTTGAGGGTGTTCAGCTCCGCCCGTACGCCTTCGCGGGCCTCGTCCGGACTTATCCCTGCCCGCTTGCTCACCCGATTGATGAACTCGTCCAGTCCGAAGGCCTCCGCCTCGGGAGTGGGAGAGACCAGCGGCTCCTTCATCGGTTTGGGCAGTTCGGACGCGAGGTCGTCCGCCTCACCCCTGGTGAGCCGCTCGGCCAGCGTCTCCAGAGTGGCGCGGGTGAGAGGCTCCGCCTTCTCCGGGGGGACCGGGGCGCGCCGGGTGACGGTGTCGAGAAAAGTTGCGTAGTCCATGAGCAGTCCTTTTCTGAAGCCGTGGAACTGTCCGGTGGGGGTTGTGGGGCCGCCACCTGACGGTGCGTCATGCGTGTCGGTGTGGCGGGCTGACACGCGTAGTCGTGCGTACGCCTCGACCGAGGCCATTTCCATGCTCCGGCTGTGGCCTACGCCCGACCTGCTCCCGGCGGGTGGAAATGCGGCGGGCTCATTAGGCCTCCGAGCGCAGGTGCAGGGGCGCTTCGCCGCGGCGAAGGAGACACCGGCGCCGGTCTGCTGGGCCGGCGTCAGAGTGCCGAGCCTGTGAGCAACATCCGCCCAGCGCCTGGAGAAGGCTGTGGCCGGGTCGACAGGCTGTTGGACGGTCCCGGGAGACCGCTCTTCGGGTATCGGCGTCAGGGCGGGCACGGCGATGACCGTGTTGTGCATCCGGGTGGAGCCGGTGAGAGAAAGCCAAGCATCTCCTCGCGCCCGCAGAGCAGGGGTTCGACGCGGATCCGAGTGCGGTCCGTCTCACCGCTGACGACCGTGAGCAGTGGACCTGCATCGCGCTGTCATCGGTGGGCGCCCCGGCGGGAGGAACGATCCTGTGCCACGCCTGGTCGGAGACCTTCCCACCAGGGGGAAGCCGACGGCTCACCCCCGCCGGGCACGGTCGTCACTGCCTCTTGCGCGTGCCGCCGTCAGGTCGGGCGGGCCGGACCCAGCGGTCGGCGAGCAGTGAGCTGCGCGTCGCCAGATCGGTCAATCGATCGAGCTCCGATCGCACATGCCGGATGGCTGTCGCCATCTCGATCTCCAGGTGCCGGGCGAGGGACGGCCGGAGCGGGGAGCCGCCGGCCTGCGGACGCTGTGCCTCGTGCATGGTGGAAGGGCCTTTGATCCGTGGAGGGTGAAGTCTCCCCACGAGCCGGACCGCCCGGTTGCACGGCTTGGACCCGCGGCGGTCCGGCTCTGTCGGGGGACGGACTGCATGTGTCCAGTGGGGCCACGGCTATGCACACGCTGAGTGCAACGTTCCGCGGGTGTAGCGGACGCGGGCGCGGTCAGGGCGTTTTCCTGCGGCGCCAAGCATTGTGTCGATTGTTTGTACGATTCCGGTCGTGTCGACAAAACGCTTGACTCTGTTTGATCTTCACCAAGTTTTTGCATCTTTCGTTTTCCATCTCTGATTCACGGATACCTGGGTGGGCACTGTGGCGCGCAGCAACTATTCCGTTGCGTGCCGAAGTCAAGCCTGGCGGGCACTTGCCGGTGTGAAGTGAGGGACGCGGTGACCGATATTCGGATCGAAAGCGCTCGCCTGGATCCCGGTACTCCACTGGTGTACCGGGATGACGGCCGCCTTGTGCGGGTCGCCTTCGATCCGGGGCAGATCACCGAGGATGCCGCTCTGGCCTTAGTGTGCCTGAGGCTGCCTCGGCTGATCGGTGGCGCATCGGTGACGCGCAGGTCGGCGGCCGGTGCGCGTCCAGCGGAGACCGCCCGGTGAGTCCCGGAC